>NZ_JBXAFB010000011.1:0-146843 GCF_058792595.1 Cytobacillus sp. MT66 | reverse complement strand
CTGTTAAATTTGGCCGTTGATTTCCTCTCCAGGCGCTTCACTTTCCGGGGGGCGTTTTGCGAGCCTCCTCGGAGCGAGCGCTCCTGCGGGGTCTCACTTCAACGCTGATCCCCCAGGAGTCTACGCGCCTTCCGATCCAATCAACTTAGCGGTTGAAATTAAAATTATGCTTTAACACAGCCTTATTATTTGAGGGGATATCAGCAAAAAAATAAATGAAATTGTCCATTTTTTTTCTCAGTGGCGGTCTAAATTACAAACAGGCTCGTATACATGATAGTACAAACTGTCTTTGGAGGGGATTATATGTCCATAAATAAAAAAACAACAGTGATTTCTGCGGTGCTTGTTTCGTCAGTTCTATTATCAGGGTGCGGACTATTTGGCGGGGGGGAAAAGGCAAAGATAGATCCGCCAAAAACAGTGTCTTATACCGATGAAGCCCAAACGGTGTCTGAGGAAACAGCAGGCACTGAAAAGGAGGCAGCTGATGAAAAGGCTGTTACCGAAACAATTCAGACAGAACTATATTTAATTAACAAAGACGGACTCGTAGTGCCTCAGACATTGGCGCTGCCAAAGACTGAATCGGTGGCAACTCAAGCACTTGAATACCTTGTCGCAGGCGGTCCAGTCTCTGAAATGCTGCCAAATGGCTTTAGAGCTGTTCTTCCGGCCGATACGAAGCTTTCAGTGAATATCAAGGATAAAGTGGCTACGGTTGATTTTTCAAAGGAATTTAAGGATTATCAGGCAGAGGACGAAATGAAAATTCTTGAAGCTGTAACCTGGACTTTGACGCAGTTTGATTCTGTAGAAAAAGTGAAGTTTACTTTGAATGGCCATGAACTCAATGAAATGCCGGTTAATGGGACACCAATTGGCAAAAATTTCAGCAGAGCAAATGGCATTAATATTGACACAACGGATACAGTTGATATTAGTAATACTAAGCCTGTAACTGTTTATTATGTAGGCGGTGAAGAGGGATCTTATTACTATGTGCCAGTGACAAAACGGGTTTCTAAAAAGACAGACAACCTGCAGGCCGTCGTCAATGAGCTTGTAAAAGGCCCTGGTATGGCGTCAAACCTTGCAAGCGAGTTTCTTCCAGAAGTTAAACTTATTGATGAACCTAAGATTGAAAATGGCAAAGTAACCTTAAACTTTAACGAGGCAGTTGTCAGCAGCTTCGAAGAAAAAATCATTTCTAAGCATTTATTGAATACCCTTGTTCTTTCAATGACAGAACAAAAAGGCATTGAAAGTGTGGCTGTGACTGTAAATGGAGAGTCTGAACTAGTTGATGAATCAGGCGAAAAACTGTCTGAGCCTGTTACCCGACCAGAAAAAGTAAACACAGGTAGTTTCTAAAAAAAGTTTTTTGATATACTATATAAAGACATTGTGGAGGTGGCAGCTAATGCCTCCTCTTTTTGTATGGTAAAGGAGGAATCTTTAAAAATGCGTTCAGATGGTCGTGAACTTCTTCAATTGAGACCAATACATATTGAAACCAATTATTTAAAACACCCTGAGGGCTCTGTTCTAATTGCCGTTGGTGATACAAAGGTGATTTGTACTGCCAGTATTGATGAACGGGTGCCTCCCTTTATGAGAGGACAAGGAAAAGGCTGGATTACTGCAGAATATTCCATGCTCCCAAGGGCGACAGAACAAAGAAATATAAGGGAAGCAGCCAAAGGGAAAATTTCTGGACGGACGATGGAAATACAGCGCCTAATTGGACGAGCTCTTCGCGCTGTCGTTGATCTGGAGGCAATAGGTGAAAGAACGATCTGGGTGGATTGTGATGTTATACAGGCTGACGGCGGAACAAGAACCGCCTCTATTACGGGTGCGTTTGTCGCAATGACGATGGCTCTTGATAAGCTGAGTTTAAGCAAAAAACTTACTGCCTACCCGGTTAAAGATTTTCTGGCAGCTACCAGTGTCGGAATTATAGATCAAAAGCAAGTCGCAGTTGATTTAAATTACATCGAGGATTCCAGTGCATTAGTTGATATGAATGTGGTTATGACAGGAAGCGGCGATTTTGTCGAATTGCAGGGAACAGGAGAAGAAGCGACCTTTTCCTACAGTGAACTGCAAGATTTATTGAATGCAGCACAAGATGGGTTGGGGAAAATAATTTCCATTCAAAAAGAGGCTCTTGGTGAAAGCATTACTAATAAAATTGCTGCAAGAGCTGAGAACAAAGTGGGGAACAAATAATGCGCGAAGTGATTATCGCAACGAAAAACAGCGGTAAGACAAGGGAATTTGAAATGATGTTTAAACCGTATGGCTTTGTGGTAAAGACTTTATTAGACTTTCCCGAAATAGAAGAAATAGCTGAAACAGGGAGCACCTTTGAAGAAAATGCTGTGTTAAAAGCGGAAGCTGTTTCAGCACATTTAAATAAAATGGTGATATCGGATGATTCCGGATTAATAGTTGATGGGCTCGATGGAAGACCTGGTGTTTATTCAGCCAGGTATGCGGGAGAGGAAAAAAATGATGAGGCAAACATCCAAAAGGTGCTGGCTGAGCTTCACGATGTTCCTGACCGTCAAGCAAGGTTTTATTGTGCTTTGGCTATTGCTATCCCAGGCCAAAAAACTGTGACTGTTTCAGGCGCTTGTGAAGGGGTTATTTTGAGAGAGAAAAGAGGGTTGAATGGTTTTGGCTATGACCCTATTTTTTTTGTCCCAGAGAAAGGAAAAACAATGGCACAATTAGAGCCTGAGGAAAAAGCAAAAATCAGTCACAGAGGCAAGGCCCTTCGCCAATTGGATAATGTGCTCCCAGCTATTTTGCCTGAGGGTAAGAAAGCATGAAGATACTTATTTTAAGTGATAGCCATGGGTTAACAGAGGAATTATTGTCAATTAGAAATAAGCATGAGCATGAAGTCAGCCAGTTTATTCATTGCGGAGATTCCGAGCTTTCAGCAGATAATGAAAATCTATCAGGATTTGCTACTGTAAGAGGAAATTGTGATTTTGAGAGTAAATTCCCCGAGGATCTCCTGCTAGAGGCAGCGGGGAGAAAAATGCTGGTTACCCATGGACACAAATATGGGGTTAAATCATCCATAATGAGTCTTTCCTATCGTGCAAAAGAATTAGCAGCAGATATTGTTTGTTTTGGCCATTCTCATATACTGGGGGCTGAGATGATAGATGGGATTCTATTTATTAATCCAGGAAGCATCAGACTTCCTAGAGGCCGGAAGGAAAGAACCTATGTTATTTTAGAATTAAATGATCGCGAAGGCATTTTGCATGTCTATGATGTGGAGGAAGGAAAAATAAATGACCTTTCACACAGCTTTTCTTTTGCAGTGTAGGGGGAGCAAATGCTCCCCATAAAATTTTAAAAAATTAGTGTTGACTTTTAAAAGGTCTCCTAATATAATAAATATTGTCCTTGATAAACACTTGTGACAAAAAAGCCCCCCAAAGCTAAGCATGCATGAGTGGGCACAATAAAAATTTATTTACAATCATGTCCCAGTAGCTCAGCCGGATAGAGCATACGCCTTCTAAGCGTACGGTCGGGAGTTCGAATCTCTCCTGGGACGCCACTTACACATATTAGTTTTATACATATTCTGCCAACTAACTCACTATTTATAGTGAGTTTTTTTATTTCTTTCAGCTGTTTATTTTCTCCTAATTTTATTTTTCGATCTAGAGCTATTTTCTTATCTCTCACGGACCATAAAAAAGATAAAAATTTTTAAAAAACATGCAAACATATGGATATCAGCATTGTAAGCGGATTCAATTTATTCCATTAATAGAAATTATCAAATAATTATGTAAAAGGGTGTTGACTCTTTTGGAAAATGGGCGTAAGATAAGTCTCAATATAAGAAACCTAAATATTAAAAAATATTTAAAACTTACTTCTTATAAAATTATAACTAGTATAAAAATTATTTTTTTTATCTTAGAGTTTAACCATTGAAAGCATTAATTAATAACAAAAAGCGCTGAAGAGGACAAGTAGTTTTAAGGTAAGGAATTTTCAGAGAGCCGGGCTTGCTGTGAACCGGTATTTCCTCCATAAAATGAACTCACCTCGGAGCATCGGCTTGAACGTGAAATCAAGTAGAGCCGGTCGGGTGTCAGTCACCCGTTACCAAAACGAATGGTGTCTTACACTGTTCACTGAGTGCACGCTAAAAGGCGTGAATTTAGGGTGGTACCGTGGAATAGGTTAATCAAGCCTTTCCATCCCTTATACCTAGTTAAAGTGGGTTTAGGGATGGAAGGGCTTTTTATTTTGAATTAAAAGGGATCAAGAGGAGGTTTTTATCGAAATGTTGCAGGAAGCTGCCGTAACAGAATCAAAGGCTAAGGACAATTTAGTCACTGGTGCAGATCTGTTATTAGAAGCCTTGGAAAAGGAAAAGGTAGAAGTCATTTTTGGATATCCAGGAGGAGCGGTTCTTCCTATTTATGACAAGTTATATGATTCAAAGATTCTTCATGTGCTGCCAAGACATGAGCAAGGAGGAATTCATGCCGCTGAGGGTTATGCCAGAATTTCTGGAAAGCCTGGTGTTGTCATAGCAACATCCGGTCCTGGTGCAACAAATATTGTTACAGGATTGACAGACGCCATGATGGATTCACTGCCTCTAGTTGTCTTTACTGGGCAGGTAGCAACAGGTGTCATTGGATCAGATGCATTTCAGGAAGCTGATGTTCTAGGAATTACTACACCAATTACTAAATATAACTATCAAATTAGAAATATTGAAGATATTCCTCGGATTGTCAAAGAAGCATTCTATATTGCATCAAGCGGCAGACCTGGACCTGTTCTGATCGATATTCCAAAAGATATTGCATCATCAGTTTCAAAACCTCCTGTTGAACAAGAAATATATTTACCTGGTTATCAGCCAACACTTCAGCCGAATTACTTGCAAATCAGAAAGCTTACTGAAGCAGTAAGCGGAGCGAAAAAGCCGGTAATTCTAGCAGGCGCAGGTGTACTGCATGCAAAGGCTTCCCAGGAATTAAAGGAATACGCTGAACAGCAGCAGATTCCTGTCATTCATACACTTCTTGGTTTAGGAGGATTTCCGGCAAATCATGAATTATTTGTTGGCTTAGCTGGAATGCACGGCTGCTACGCAGCAAATATGGGTTTAACTGAATGTGATTTGCTCATTAACTTTGGAGCAAGATTTGATGACAGACTTACTGGAAACTTAGAGCACTTTGCTCCTAATGCAACTGTTGCTCATGTTGATATTGATCCGGCAGAGATCGGAAAGAATGTTCCAACAGCCATTCCGATTGTTGCAGATGCCAAAGAAGCATTAAAAGAATTAATTGCACAAAATGGAAAGCGGCCAGCTTCTGAGAACTGGTTAGCTACTATAAAGAGCTGGAATGAAGAATACCCATACCATTATGAGACATCTGAAATGCTTAAACCGCAAAAAACTATGGAAATGATCTATGAAATAACTGAAGGAAAAGCAATTGTCGTTACAGATGTAGGCCAGCACCAGATGTGGGCAGCACAATACTATCGTTTTAACGATGCGGATAGATGGGTAACCTCAGGAGGACTTGGAACAATGGGATTTGGTCTTCCTGCAAGTATCGGGGCGCAGATCGCTGATCCAGATGCATGCGTTGTAGCAATTTTGGGTGACGGCGGCTTTCAAATGAACCCGCAGGAGCTTTCCGTAATAAGAGAACTAAATCTCCCAATCAAGATTGCTATTTTTAACAACAAAGCACTAGGAATGGTTCGGCAGTGGCAGGAGCTATTCTACAAGGAACGCTACGCACACAGCCTAATTCCAGCACAGCCAGACTTTGTAAAACTGGCTGAGGCCTATGACATTAAAGGATATTTGATTAATTCTGAGGACGAAGCTAAGGAATTATTGCCTGAAGTACTAACTAGCCGCGAACCAGTCCTGCTGGATTTCAGAATTGATCCTGGTGAACTGGTTTATCCAATGGTTGCAGCCGGAAAAGGATTGCATGAAATGGTAGGTGTTAAACCATGAAAAGAACAATTAGCCTGACGGTATTAAATCGTCCCGGTGTTTTGAATAGAATTACAAATTTATTTACCAAAAGAAATTACAATATTGAAAGCATTTCAGTTGGCTTGACAGAGCAAGAAGGAATTTCAAGAATCACATGTGTCATCCATGTTGAAAGTGACAGAGAAACCGAGCAGGTTACGAAACAGCTTAACAAACAAATTGATGTCATAAAGGTTATCGATATCAGTGAACAAGCAATTGTTGCTAGAGAATTGGCATTAATCAAGGTGCTCTCAACACCTTCGACAAGAAATGAAATTTATTCTCTCATAGAACCATTCAGAGCATCAGTAATTGACGTAGGCAAAGACAGTCTGGTTATCCAGATTACTGGGGAGTCAGATAAAATTGAAGCCTTTATTGAACTGATTAAGCCTTATGGCATAAAGGAACTTGCAAGAACAGGAACAACAGCTTTTCCGCGAGGAACCCAAAGAACCACTAAAGAAGCAAAGACATTTTCAATCGTTTAATAACTAAGCTGTCTTAAAGCTTAATATTAATTTTAACCACTTAGTTGATTGGAGCGGAAGGCGCGAAGACTCCTGGAGGCTCGCAAAACGCCCCCCGGAAAGCGAAGCGCCTGGAGCGGAAATCAACGGGTCATAACAAAAACACAATTAAAAAACACAATAAAAATCACAATAAAATTGGAACCAGGAAAGGGAGATTAAAATGGCAAAAATGTACTATAACGGAGACGCAGATCTATCATACTTAAACGGAAAAAAGGTAGCAGTAATCGGATACGGTTCACAGGGCCATGCACATGCACAAAACATGCGAGACAGCGGTGTTGATGTAGTTATCGGACTACGCAAAGGAAAGTCTTGGGAAAAAGCAGCGGAAGATGGTTTCCAAGTTTATTCAGTAGGGGAAGCAACAGCACAAGCAGACGTTGTAATGATCCTTCTTCCAGATGAGCAGCAGACAAAAGTATATAAGGAAGAAATTGAGCCAAATTTAACAAATCAAGCACTAATGTTTGCACACGGATTTAATGTTCATTTCAGCCAAATCGTGCCGCCGGCAAATAGTGATGTGTTGTTAGTTGCACCTAAAGGTCCAGGACATTTAGTACGAAGAACATATGAACAGGATGCTGGTGTACCTGCACTGTTTGCCATCCATCAGGATGTTACTGGAGAAGCTAGAACGCTTGCACTTGCCTATGCAAAAGCAATTGGCGCATTAAGAGCTGGAGCGCTTGAAACAACTTTTAAAGAAGAAACAGAAACAGATCTTTTCGGTGAGCAGGCTGTACTTTGCGGCGGATTAACTGCACTTGTAAAAGCAGGTTTTGAAACCTTAGTAGAAGCGGGTTACCAGCCAGAACTAGCTTATTTCGAAACACTGCACGAGCTAAAGCTGATTGTTGACCTTATGTATGAAGGCGGAATGGGTGGTATGCGCTACTCTATCTCTGATACAGCTCAATGGGGAGACTTTGTAACTGGTCCAAGAATTGTTGACAGCAGAGTAAAAGCGGAAATGAAAGAAGTTCTTAAAGATATCCAAGAAGGTAAATTTGCTCAAGGCTGGATCTTAGAAAACCAAACTAACCGTCCTGTATTCAATGCAATCAACGCTCGCGAAAATGAGCATTTGATCGAACAGGTTGGAAGAGAGCTAAGAAAGATGATGCCGTTTGTAAATAACAATAAGAAAAAGGAAGTGGTGGCAAGTGCAAAAAATTAAAATCTTTGATACGACTTTAAGAGATGGTGAACAATCTGCAGGTGTCAACCTTAACCATTCTGAAAAGATGGAGATAGCAAAACAGCTGGAAAGATTAAATGTCGATATTATTGAGGCAGGCTTTCCAGCTGCCTCAAAAGGCGACTTTGCTTCTGTTCAGTCTATTGCACAAACCATCAGAAATTGTTCTGTAACTGGACTTGCACGAAGCGTTATTTCTGATATTGATACAGCATGGGAAGCATTAAAAGGCGGAGCGGAACCAAGACTTCACGTCTTTTTAGCAACATCACCAATCCATCGTGATTATAAGCTAAGACTTACTAAGGAACAGGTAATTGAAACGGCAGTTGAGACGGTTAAATATGCTGCTAAAAGGTTTCCGATTATTCAGTGGTCAGCTGAAGATGCTTCAAGAACGGAGCTTCCTTACCTGGCAGAAATCGTAGAGAAGGTTATACAGGCAGGAGCACATGTAATTAACCTTCCAGATACAGTTGGCTATGGCACACCTGAAGAGTATGGAAAGCTTTTCAAATACCTAAGGGAAAATGTTCCTTCTATTGATAAGGTAGCATTATCAACGCACTGTCACGATGACCTTGGGATGTCTATTGCGAATTCACTAGCAGCGGTTGAAAATGGGGCAACACAGGTTGAAGGTACAATCAATGGTATTGGGGAAAGAGCTGGTAACGCAGCGCTTGAAGAAATTGCCCTAGCATTATATATAAGAAAAGACTTTTATAAGGCTGAAACACGCTTAAACCTTAAAGAGCTTAGCCGCACAAGCAGTCTTGTAAGCAAGCTTACTGGAATGGTTGTACCAGCTAATAAAGCAGTTGTCGGTAAAAACGCTTTTGCACATGAATCAGGCATTCATCAAGATGGTGTTCTTAAAGAAAAAACAACCTATGAAATTATTTCTCCGGAGTTGGTTGGAGTTCAGTCTAATTCATTGGTGCTTGGCAAGCATTCAGGCAGACACGCATTTAAAAACCGCCTAAACGAGCTTGGCTTAAGTGTTCCTGATGAAGAGATTAATAAGCTGTTTGTTAAATTTAAAGAATTAGCGGATCGCAAAAAAGAGTTAAATGATTATGATATCGTTGCATTAGTATTGGATGAACAAACATCAAAAGATGTTCGCTTCTATGAGCTTAAGCACATCCAAATTCAATATGGAACTAACCAAGTGCCTACTGCAACAGTAGTTTTAACAGACTCTGATAATCAAACGATTCAGGATGCAGCAACTGGAGCGGGAAGTATTGAAGCATTATACAATACCCTTAATAAGTGTGTTAAAGGTTCTATTGATCTATTAGATTATCGAATTCAATCAGTTGGAGCAGGCAAAGATGCCCTTGCTGAAGTTTTTGTAAAAATGAAATACCTCGATAAAGAAACAACAGGAAGAGGCTTGGCCCAGGACGTTTTGGAAGCTTCAGCAAATGCTTACCTGAACGCTATTAATAGAGTTATTTATATGAATAACTTTGGCAAAGAGCTTAGTTTGACACAATAATTAACAAAGTGAATTGACTGATAAATCTGTAAATTATTCAAATACATTCCAATTATTCACATTCAAATATAACAACAACGGAGGGATTTCAATGAAAAAGCGTATCGCAGTACTACCAGGAGATGGAATCGGCAAAGAAGTGGTTAATGGAGCGATTGAAGTATTACAAGCTGTTGGTGAACGTTTTGGTCATCAGTTTGACTTTCAATTTGGGAAAATTGGCGGAGAAGCAATTGATGCCATCGGTAATCCACTGCCTGATGAAACAGTAGAACTTTGCAAGCAAAGCGATGCGGTTTTACTTGGAGCTGTTGGCGGACCAAAGTGGGATAGTCAGCCGGCACACCTTCGTCCAGAGCGGGGACTTTTGAAAATCCGTAAAGAATTAAATCTTTTCGCCAACTTAAGACCAACAAACTTCTTTGAAAGTTTAGCAGATTCTTCTCCATTGAAGAAAGACCTTATCGAAGGTGTAGATATGTTAATGGTTCGGGAATTAACAGGCGGCCTATACTTCGGTAAGCCTAGCGAACGTACTGTAAGGGATGGAGAAGAAGCGGTAGTTGATACATTATTCTATCAAAAAGAAGAGATGAAACGGGTAATCAAATTAGCCTTTGATCTTGCTAAAGACCGCAAAGGCAAGGTGACTTCCGTTGATAAGGCGAATGTGCTGGAATCAAGCAGAATGTGGAGAGAAGTTGCAGAAGAAATCTCCAAGGAATACCCAGAGGTATCCCTAGAGCATATGCTTGTTGATAATGCAGCCATGCAGATGATCAAAAAGCCAAGCCAATTTGATGTTGTTGTAACAGAGAACATGTTTGGCGACATCTTAAGTGATGAAGCTTCAGTGTTAACTGGATCATTAGGAATGCTTCCTTCAGCAAGTTTATCTGAGAACGGACCATATCTATATGAACCAATCCATGGTTCTGCACCAGATATCGCCGGGAAAAACGCTGCAAATCCATTAGCAACAATCCTATCGGCTGCAATGATGCTTCGTATCTCCTTTGGTATGAGAGAAGAAGCTGACGCTGTTGAGCAGGCAGTTAACCAGGTTCTTGATTCAGGATTTAGAACAGGCGATATCATGTCCGACGGTAAAACAAAGGTTTCAACTACTGAAATGATCGAGGAAGTTAAAGCAACTTTACTTGATAATGAAGCAATCATGCACATCATGAGCGCATACGCATAAGAATTCAGCTCCTTGCCTTGGGGCTAAGAGCTAGGCAGTACATTTCATAAATACACGGCCTGGTTAGGCCGTGTGTTTCTTTTAAGGGAGGAATATAAATGGGGAAGTCTATTATTGATAAAATTTGGGAAAATCATTTAGTCCATCAAGAGGAAGGTAAGCCTGATTTATTGTATGTGGATCTTCATCTAGTGCATGAAGTCACATCACCGCAAGCGTTCTCCGGTTTAAGAATGAAAAATAGAAAGCTTAGAAGACCGGATAAAACATTTGCAACAGTGGACCATAATATTCCTACAGATAACCGCTATGTTATTGAAGATGAAATAGCCTTAAATCAAATGACAACATTAGAAAAAAACTGTTTGGAATTTGGCGTTCAATTAGCTGGTATTGACAGTCCGGATCAGGGAATTGTTCACGTTATCGGACCTGAGCTTGGCTTAACTCAGCCAGGAATGACAATTGTCTGCGGTGATAGCCATACATCCACACACGGTGCATTTGGATCCATTGCCTTCGGAATTGGGACAAGTGAAGTCGAACACGTAATGGCTACTCAAAGCATTTGGAGAGCAAAACCAAAAACGTTAAAGCTAGAAATTAACGGTGAATTGAATAAAGGCGTCTCAGCTAAAGACGTTATTCTATATGTACTAGCTAAATATGGCATAGATTTTGGTACAGGTCATGTCATTGAATACTGTGGAGATACGATTAGAAATATGTCCATGGAAGAAAGAATGACCATCTGCAACATGTCCATAGAGGGCGGAGCACGCGCTGGCCTTGTCAGCCCTGACGAGACAACTTTCTCTTATATTAAGGGCAGAAAATTTGCTCCAAAGGGAGAAGAATTTGAAGCAGCAGTGGAGAAATGGAAACAGCTTGCATCGGATGAGGATGCAGCATACGATACTGTGATTGAAATTGACGCAGCAGATGTTGCTCCAATGGTAAGCTGGGGAACAAATCCATCAATGACAGCGAAAATTAGTGATTCTATTCCAACCCTAAATGACTGTCAAACAGAGGTTGAAAGAAAATCACTTGATCGTGCACTATCCTACATGGGCCTTACAGAAGGCCAAAAAATAGAAGATATTCAGATTCAGCATGTATTCATTGGTTCATGTACGAACTCAAGAATAGAGGACCTTCGCCAGGCTGCAGAAGTGGCCAAGGGACGCAAGGTTCATTCAAATGTAAGGGCACTAGTTGTTCCAGGATCTCAAGCTGTTAAAACTCAGGCTGAATCAGAAGGCTTGGATGTGATCTTCAAAGAAGCCGGCTTCGAATGGCGAGACTCCGGATGCAGCATGTGCCTAAGTATGAACAATGACATTGTTCCGCCAGGAGAGCATTGTGCATCTACCTCCAACCGAAACTTTGAAGGCCGTCAAGGATCTGGTGCTAGAACGCACTTGGTCAGCCCGCTAATGGCAGCAGCAGCGGCAATCAATGGACGTTTTGTTGATGTCAGAGAAATGATGAATGCCGAAACGGTACAATAAGAGGAGGGGAAAACAATGAGCGAAATCAAAAGTATTAAAGGGAAAGCAGCAGCGCTTGATCGTGCGAATGTAGACACAGACCAAATTATTCCAAAGCAGTTTTTAAAGAGAATTGAAAAGACTGGATTTGGACAATTTCTATTTTATGACTGGCGTTTTAAAGAAGAGGGTGTGCTAAATCCTGATTTTGAACTAAACTTTCCTGAGAATCAGGGAGCATCCATTCTAATTGTAAATGAAAATTTTGGATGCGGATCATCAAGGGAGCACGCACCATGGTCATTATTGGACTACGGCTTTAAAGCTATTATCGCTCCTTCATTTGCAGATATTTTTCATCAAAACAGCTTGAAGAACGGCTTACTTCCAATCATTTTAAAGCCAGAAGAAGTTTCCTATCTATTATCTGAAGCGAAAAATGAGCCTATCGAGTTGACGATTGATTTGGAAAATGAAACAGTAGAAGATGGAAAAGGCTTCTCTACAAAATTCCCTATCAATAAGTACTGGAAAACCATGCTAATGAACGGCTGGGATGAAATCGAAATTACTATGCAGTTAGAAGATAAAATTGCAGCTTTTGAAAAGAAGGAAGCAATTCATTCGTAATAATGCTATTTTTTGTTGATTTGCAGCAAAAGCGCGAAGCGATTTCCTCTGCAATCAACAGGTATGCAACAAAAAGATTCACAGGAGCTCCTGTGAATCTTTTTGTTATTTCCCTTTGTCCATGCTAAACTTACTAAAGAAAATGAGAAAATAGAGGCGAAAAACATGGCGAAAAAAAGGGATCGAAAAAAATTAAATGAAAAAATCATCCTTTTTCCCAACCTGGAAAAAAAACTTCTGGATAAGGGACAGGAATGTTTACAACAAAAAAATTTCACCGGCGCCATTACCTATTTTGAACAGGCTTTAGCATTGGATCCCGAAAATAGCGATATACATATTGGTCTTATCCTTTCCTATTTTGAATCAGGCTTATTATCAAAATCCAAAAACATTGCTGTGCAAATGCTGCAAAAGGGCATTGGCAATTATAATGAAGTGATGGATCTCTACTTGATGATCCTTGTCCAGCTTCATCAATATGATGAAATTGTTACAACCATTGAGGCCCTATTAGAAGAAAGAGAAATACCAAAGGAAAAATACGAGTATTTCAGCCAGATGCTGCAGTTCAGCAGAAAAATGGCAGAGACGAAAGTGGAAGTCGACGAAAAGGAACCGGAATTTGCTGAAACTTCAATAGTTAACAGACTAGAACTATCCTCTATCAAGAATCAGCAAGAGCAAATACAAATCGCCTCAAAACTGGCGGAGCTAAATATAAATCCCTACTTTGAGGAAATCAAAGAATACCTTCAAGGACAAGATGGAGATCCTTTTTTCAAAACATTACTATTAAATGTATTGACAGAACATGAAATTACTAGGGAAATCATGGTTGAGAAGCTCGGCAGAAGACATCTAGTTAATCCATCAGAGCTGCCAGCTCTGAATGAGCAGCCCCAGCTTCAAAGGCTAATGTCAGAAGTCAGCAGCAGACTTGAGCATGAAGACCCCATTCTTTTAGAGCATATACATAGTTTAGTTATGAGGCATTTCTTTATTCTGTATCCTTTCAATCTTGAGCGTTTTGATGAAGCGATATGGGCATCAGCCTACATCAGGCTGGCAGCAGAATATCAAGGAATACAATTTCAAGAGTCAGTGCTCAATGTGGCCATGGAAGAAGAGGTTAAGCAAGGCGTGGAATCATTAAGAAGGCTAGAAGAAATTTCATTCTCCAATTTTTAGCTTCAATGTTGAAAGAAAGGGTCATTATGTTATAATATAATGGTTGTACTATGTGAATGGTATTTATTTAGTAAAAAATGATAATGCTTGGAAAACGAGCTGTATCAATACAATTCGTTTCGAATGAATTGATAATAGATTGTTGGAGGGAAGTATTCATATGTCTGCAAAATTTGAAAAACTTGAAGGGAACGTTGGTGTCCTAACAATTGAAGTGGATGCAGAAAAGGTTAATGAGGGCTTAGATGCTGCATTCAAAAAAGTAGTTAAACAAATTAATGTTCCTGGTTTCCGTAAAGGAAAAATGCCTCGCGGAATGTTTGAAAAGCGTTTCGGCGTGGAATCTTTATATCAGGATGCTATTGACTATCTGCTTCCAAATGCGTATGCAGAAGCAATTGAGGAAACTGGGATTGATCCAGTTGACCGTCCAGAAATCGATGTTGAACAAATTGAAAAAGGCAAGAGCCTAATCCTAAAAGCAAAGGTTACTGTTAAACCTGAAGTTAAATTAGGTGATTATAAAGGCCTTGAAGTTGAAAAATTTGATACAACTGTAACTGATGAAGATGTTGAAAATGAATTAAAATCTATGCAAGAAAAACAAGCTGAGCTTGTTGTTAAAGAAGAAGGCAAAGCTGAAAATGGCGATACCGTTGTTATCGATTTTGAAGGCTTTGTTGATGGTGAGGCATTTGAAGGCGGAAAAGCTGAAAACTACTCACTTGAGCTTGGTTCAGGACAATTTATTCCTGGATTTGAAGAGAAATTAGTTGGAGCTGCTGCAGGGGAGTCTAAAGATGTTGAAGTAACATTCCCTGAAGAATACCATGCTGCAGAACTAGCTGGTAAACCAGCAGTATTCAAAGTTACTGTACATGAAGTAAAAACAAAAGAACTTCCTGCATTAGATGACGAATTTGCAAAAGATGCTGATGAAGAAGTTGAAACTTTAGATGCTTTAAAAGCAAAAGTGAAAGAACGCCTTGAACACGATAAAAAGCATGAAGCAGAGCATTTTGTACAAGATGCTGTTATCGAAAAAGCAGCTGCAAATGCAGAAATCGACCTTCCAGAGGTTATGATTGAAAATGAAGTAAACCGCATGGTTGACGAGTTTGGCCAGCGTTTACAGATGCAGGGTATGAACCTTGATCTTTACTTCCAATTCTCTGGTCAAGATGAAAATGCATTGCGTGAGCAAATGAAAGAAGAAGCTGAAAATCGCGTGCGTACAAGCTTAACTCTTGAAGCGATTGCGAATGCAGAGAACCTTGATGCAACAGAAGAGGATCTAAATGAAGAGCTTGGCAAAATGGCAGAAATGTATAATATGACTGTTGACAGCATTAAAAAGGCTCTTGGAGATCTTAACGGACTTAAGTCTGAACTTAAAATCAAAAAAGCAATTGATTTCTTAGTAGAAAACAGCAAAACTGTTGAGAAATAATTTTTAAATTAACAGAAGCTGCAATATACCATTTATCATTAACAAGGCGCGATCTTATCGTGCCTTGTTTTATAAACATAATAGATAGCATATACATATACATATGAAGTTTTTTACAGAAATTACTCGACTTAACTTGATCAAATATGGTTAAGCTGAATGAGAAGTCCGTTTTGGTTTTAGCGGATCCTCTATGCAATAAGACATACATATATTTTTACGAAAAGCGAAGACTTTTTATTTCCAGTTAATTAGAAGACTATGTTACAATCGATAATACAACTTCAAGTGAAAGCGCTGACTAACGTTGCAGTTGACTAAGAAAGAAGAATAAAGAAAATTAAAAAAATACCTTTTTGCATATGATCCGCAATTTTATATAAGTTAGTTTTTTCAAGGGGTGAAGGATTTGTTTAAATTTAACGACGAAAAGGGACAATTAAAGTGTTCCTTCTGCGGCAAGACACAGGATCAAGTACGCAAGCTGGTTGCAGGACCAGGTGTATATATCTGTGATGAATGTATAGAGCTTTGTACAGAAATTGTGGAAGAAGAGCTTGGTACGGAGGAAGAAGTTGAATTTAAGGATGTGCCAAAACCAGCTGAAATTAGGGATATCCTTGATGAATATGTTATTGGACAGGATCAGGCGAAGAAATCTCTTTCCGTTGCTGTCTATAATCATTACAAGCGTATTAATTCCAACAGCAAAATAGACGATGTTGAGCTATCTAAAAGCAATATCGTTATGATTGGCCCAACTGGAAGCGGGAAGACACTTCTAGCACAGACTTTAGCACGTATTCTGAATGTGCCGTTTGCGATAGCAGACGCAACTTCTCTGACTGAAGCTGGATATGTCGGTGAGGACGTGGAGAATATTCTTTTAAAGCTTATTCAATCTGCCGATTATGACGTGGAAAAGGCTGAAAAAGGCATTATCTATATTGATGAAATTGATAAAGTAGCAAGAAAGTCTGAAAATCCATCCATTACAAGAGATGTCTCAGGTGAAGGTGTTCAGCAGGCCTTGTTAAAGATTTTAGAGGGAACTGTTGCAAGTGTTCCTCCACAAGGCGGACGCAAACATCCTCATCAGGAGTTTATTCAAATTGACACAACAAATATCTTGTTTATTTGTGGTGGAGCTTTTGATGGCATCGAGCAAATTATTAAGCGTCGCCTTGGGCAAAAGGTGATTGGATTTGGTTCCGATCCAAAGCAAAGCGAAGTCGAGCAAAAGGATTTATTAGGAAAAATCCTTCCGGAGGACTTATTAAAATTTGGTTTGATCCCTGAATTCATTGGCCGGCTTCCGGTCATTGCCAGCCTAAGACAGCTGGATGAAGAGGCATTGATAGAAATTTTAACAAAGCCTAAGAATGCGCTTGCTAAGCAATATCAAAAAATGCTTGAGCTTGATGGGGTTGAGCTTGAGTTTGAAGAGGATGCCCTTAAAGAAATTGCTAAGCAGGCCATTGAAAGAAAAACAGGCGCACGCGGTCTTCGCTCTATTATTGAGGGGATCATGCTTGATGTTATGTTTGATCTGCCTTCACGCGAGGACATTAAGAAATGCATAATAACAAAAGAAACCGTTGTGAATAATTCCTCTCCAAAGCTATTCCTGGAAGATGGAACTGTTATTGACGAAAAGACAAAAACATCTGCGTAATAAAGAGCCGAACCATTGTGGTTCGGCTTTTGACTTTCCCCCGTTTATCCTGTTGCTTTTTAACTCAAATATTGTTTATTCCCACAATTAGAGGGAGATACTAGCATTATCAGCGAGAACTATAATGCAGGAGGGAAAAGTATGAGTTGGACGGGGATCGCTTTATTTATACAATTATTTTTTGGCATTGTGATCGGGCTATATTTTTGGAATTTGCTCAGAAACCAGCGGACACAAAAAGTATCAATTGATCGGGAATCAAAAAAAGAAATGGATCAATTGAAAAAGATGAGATCCATCTCTTTAACTGAGCCCTTGGCAGAAAAAGTTCGCCCATCTAGTTTTGCTGATATTGTTGGACAAGAAGATGGAATTAAAGCGTTGAAGGCAGCTTTATGCAGTCCGAATCCACAGCATGTCATTATCTATGGGCCGCCTGGCGTGGGGAAAACAGCAGCTGCAAGGCTGGTTTTGGAAGAGGCAAAGAAAACGCCGAAATCTCCTTTTAAACCTTCATCCGTTTTCATTGAGCTAGATGCCACAACAGCACGTTTCGATGAACGAGGCATTGCCGATCCTCTAATTGGTTCGGTCCATGACCCAATTTATCAGGGAGCAGGTGCCATGGGCCAAGCAGGAATTCCGCAGCCAAAACAAGGGGCAGTAACAAACGCTCATGGTGGTGTGCTTTTCATTGACGAAATTGGCGAGCTTCATACCATTCAAATGAACAAGCTGCTAAAAGTATTAGAAGATCGAAAAGTCTTTTTTGAAAGTGCCTATTATAATGAAGAAAATACGCAAATTCCCAATCATATCCATGATATTTTTAAGAATGGGCTACCTGCAGATTTTAGGCTGATTGGGGCTACAACAAGAACTCCTAACGAAATACCCCCTGCTATCCGGTCAAGATGTATGGAAGTATTTTTTAGGGAATTAGCAGAAGAGGAAATCGCGATTGTTGGACAAAAGGCAGCAGAAAAAGTTAATCTTGAGATCAGCAGCAATGCCTTAAATACTTTATCTTCCTATGCCAGGAATGGTCGTGAGGCAGTAAACATTATCCAAATTTCGGCAGGATTGGCCATTACGGAAGAGCGCTCGTACATAAAAGATGAGGATATTGAGTGGGTCATTCAATCAAGTCAGCTGTCGCCAAGACTTGAAAGAAAGGTAAACCCTAATTCAGAAATTGGGGTTGTAAATGGATTGGCAGTCTACGGCCCTAATTCTGGAGCACTCTTGGAAATAGAGGTTACAGCTATACCGGCCAAGGAAAAGGGAAGCATTAATATAACTGGTATTGTTGAAGAAGAAAGCATTGGCGGCCAAGGAAAATCAATTCGCAGAAAGAGTATGGCTCGGGGTTCAATTGAAAATGTCATTACTGTCTTACGCTCCATGGGCGTCCCAGCTAATGATTTTGACATTCATGTTAATTTTCCTGGGGGTATACCGATCGATGGGCCTTCCGCAGGAATAGCGATGGCAACAGGCATTTATTCTGCCATTTATAAGACTCCAATTGATAATACGGTAGCGATGACTGGAGAAATAAGCATTCATGGCAATGTGAAGCCAATCGGCGGGGTTTACCCGAAAGTGAAAGCAGCTAAAAAAGCTGGTGCCAGGACAGTGATTATTCCCCGTGAAAATATGCAGTCGATACTAAACGAAATAAAAGGAATTAACATTATTCCAGTTGATCATTTAAACGAAGTATTTGAACATGCTTTAATCAAAGATTTTCACCAAGAGCAATCCATCACAGCTTCAATTGAATTAGCCAAGAAAGAAAGCATCTAAATGGTGATGAACTTCGGCTGCACGTGATGCGAAGGCCGAAGTTTTTCTTTTGCAGAGGGCATTGTTAACAGTCAATATTGATATAAAACACAGTTGATCTTCGCTGAAATCAACGGCTTGGTTTAGCCAAACACTTTAAAATTAGACACCATTTCATAAATAAGATAGAATTGTACAAAGAAAATAGTAGCAAAATGTATGTTTGGAGGTGCTTTTTTTGGCGAGAAAGTTAGAAATCAACGTCCCCCTCCTGCCGCTTCGGGGTTTGCTAGTTTATCCAACAATGGTCCTTCATTTAGATGTTGGCCGGGATAAATCCGTACAGGCACTTGAAAAAGCGATGGTAGATGACCATTTAATATTTCTTACCACTCAAAAAGACATGTCAATCGATGAGCCGGTTGAAGAGGACTTATACAAAATCGGTACATTAACACGTGTGAAGCAGATGCTAAAGCTCCCAAATGGGACTATTCGTGTGCTAGTTGAAGGCCTTAATAGGGCAGAAGTTGTTGATTTTAAGGACGAACAAACACATTATGAGGTAAATATTGCCGTATATGATGAGCCAGAAACGAAAGATGTTGAAGATCAGGCACTAATGAGAACCATGCTTGAGTATTTTGAACAGTACATAAAGGTATCAAAAAAGGTCTCAGCGGAAACCTATTCTGCTGTATCGGATATTGAAGAACCGGGGAGAATGGCAGACATTATTTCCTCCCATTTGCCGCTTAAGTTAAAAGAAAAGCAAGAAATTCTGGAAACCTATGATGTAAAGGACAGAATGAACTCGGTTATTGAAATTATTCATAACGAAAAAGAAGTCTTAAACCTTGAGAAGAAAATTGGCCAGCGCGTTAAGAAATCAATGGAACGGACACAGAAGGAATATTATTTGCGCGAGCAAATGAAGGCCATTCAAAAAGAACTTGGCGATAAAGAAGGTAAGACTGGCGAGATTGCAGCCTTAACAGAAAAGATCGAAAAGGCTGGCATGCCAGAACATGCGAAAAAGGCGGCTCTGAAGGAATTGGACAGATATGATAAAATACCTTCCAGTTCTGCAGAAAGTGCTGTGATTCGGAACTATATTGAATGGCTTATTTCCCTGCCATGGTCAAATGCGACAGAAGATGATTTAAATATACAAAAGGCTGAGCGCATCTTAAATGAGGATCATTATGGTCTCGAAAAGGTAAAGGAGCGCGTTCTTGAATATTTAGCCGTGCAAAAGCTGACCAACTCGCTTAAAGGGCCAATTCTATGCCTCGCCGGACCTCCTGGGGTAGGTAAAACAAGCCTGGCCAAATCCATTGCGACTTCTATGAACAGGAACTTTGTCCGCGTTTCGCTTGGCGGTGTCCGGGATGAATCAGAGATACGCGGTCATCGCAGGACCTATGTTGGCGCCATGCCAGGACGAATTATCCAGGGTATGAAGAAAGCCGGAACGATTAATCCGGTATTTTTACTCGATGAGATTGATAAAATGTCGAATGATTTTCGCGGAGATCCATCTGCGGCTATGCTGGAGGTTTTAGATCCTGAGCAAAATCATAATTTTAGCGATCATTACATTGAGGAACCATACGATTTATCAAAGGTGATGTTTATCGCAACGGCCAATGATTTGGCCACAATTCCGGGACCGCTTCGCGACAGGATGGAGATTATCTCCATTGCCGGATATACAGAACTGGAGAAAATCCACATTGCTAAGGACCATCTGCTGCCAAAGCAAATTAAAGAGCATGGCCTTTCAAAGACGCAGCTGCAGATTAGGGATGATGGCATACAGAAAGTTGTCCGCTATTATACAAGAGAAGCAGGAGTCCGCGGGCTGGAAAGACAGCTTGCTTCTATTTGCCGTAAAACCGCTAAAATCATTGTTTCCGGTGAAAAGAAAAAAGTTGTCATCACTGAAAAGAATATTGAGGAATTTTTAGGCAAGCCTATTTTTCGCTATGGTCAGGCTGAGCTTGAAGATCAAGTTGGCGTGGCCACAGGACTTGCATATACAACGGTCGGCGGCGATACACTGCAAATTGAGGTTTCTTTATCTCCTGGAAAAGGCAAGCTTGTTTTGACAGGCAAGCTCGGAGATGTCATGAAGGAATCTGCCCAGGCTGCATTCAGCTATGTCCGATCAAAAGCAGAGGAGTTAGGAATTGACCCAGATTTTCATGAAAAATACGATATCCATATTCACGTGCCTGAAGGGGCTGTTCCAAAGGATGGACCATCTGCAGGTATTACGATGGTAACGGCTTTAGTTTCGGCGCTATCAGGCAAACCAATCCGAAAAGAGGTAGGGATGACAGGCGAGGTCACTTTAAGAGGGCGTGTTCTGCCAATTGGCGGCCTAAAGGAAAAATCCTTAAGCGCTCATCGTGCAGGTCTGACTAAAATCATCTTGCCAAAGGACAATGAAAAGGATATTGATGATATTCCTGAAAGCGTCCGTGAAGAATTGGAATTTGTTCTTGTTTCCCATGTCGATGAAGTGCTAAAACATGCACTAGCTGAGGGTGGGCAAGTATGAAGATACAATCAGCCGAAATTATCATCAGTGCTGTAAAGCCAAGTCAATATCCCGAGGAGGTTCTGCCGGAGTTCGCACTTGCCGGCAGATCCAATGTCGGGAAATCATCATTTATTAATAAAATGCTAAATCGTAAAAGTCTTGCCAGAACTTCCTCAAAACCAGGCAAAACGCAAACGCTAAACTTCTTTTTAATCAATGAAGATTTTTATTTTGTTGATGTTCCAGGCTATGGATATGCCAAGGTATCGAAAAAGGAGCGTGAAGCCTGGGGGAAAATGATTGAAACGTATATAACAGAAAGAGAGCAGCTTAAAGCTGTTGTCTTAATCGTTGATCTGCGCCATCCCCCTTCAAGTGATGATGTCATGATGTATGATTTCTTAAAACATTATGAAATTCCATGTATAATCATTGCAACAAAGGCGGATAAAGTGCCAAAGTCAAAGTGGCAAAAGCATATTAAAATAGTAAAGGAAACTTTGGATCTTGATCCAAACGATACGCTGATTTTATTTTCCTCAGAAACTGGACAGGGAAAAGATGAAGCATGGTCGGTATTGCATAGCTTTATGTAAAAAAAAACTTTTTTAAAGGGATCTTAGCCTCCGAATTTAGCGGAAGCTGGTCCTTTTTTTGTTTTGTAAATAATAGAAACGTGGTGTGGTTTATCTGAAGTGATCAACAAAAAATGTAAAATTATGTTAAAAATGTTGTCGAAATGGAAGGAATACAGAGGAGATGGCAGGATCCCCGATGAAATGGGAGGATACCAAAGGTCAACTGTTGTGATCCTTTTATATCATGAAATACCGTAAATATTCACAAAAAACGAATTTTGGGAATATTCATTTCGTGTGTTAAGGTTAAAAGGTATAAAAAAATGAAGAGAGATTAGAGGGGGAATTTAATCTAGTGAGACATATTTCAAAAGGAGTATTTTTATTAATAGTCATATTAATGCTGGCTGCTTGCGGTTCATCGCAGACTATAACAGAAGGTTCAAAAGACGATGGAAAGGAATCAACTGAAAGCGGCCTTAATCTTGTGGAAGATGGCAAGTTCAATTTCGCCACTTCGGGTGAATTTAAGCCGTTTAGTGTAACGAATGATGACGGTACAATGACAGGCTTTGATATTGATGTGGCCGAAGCTGTCGCTAAAGAGCTTGGTCTTGAACCCGTACAGCATAAATTTAAATTTGGCGGTATTGTTGAGGGTGTAAAGTCAGGACGTTTTGATGCGGCTGTGGCTAGTCATGCAATTACAGCAGAGCGTTTAGAGGCGGTTAATTTTTCAACACCATATTACTATTCAGGGCCGCAGATTTTTGTTCGCCCAGATAGCACTGTTGAAACACTTGATGATTTAAAGGACATGGAAATAGCCGTTTCTAAAGGCACTACTTATACCGAAGATGCCCAGAAGGTCACTAATAATATAAAGTTTTATGATAGTGACGTTGTTGCGCTTGAGGCACTAAGCAAAGGTAAGCATGATGCTGTTATTACCGATTTTGTTACTGGAAAAGAAGCAATGGGTGCTGGTATGAAAATAGCAGGCAAAGAGCTGCTTGGCCGAACTGAACAGGCTATAGCAATTGGAAAAGACAAGGAAGAATTGCTTGAAAAAGTAAATAAGGCACTAGAAAAGCTGCGTGAGAATGGAACATTAACGGAGATCAGCAATAAGTATTTTGGTGAAGATATAACTGTTGATCCAGATAAAGAATAATGATGCGGGGCGAATGCAATAACATTCGTCCCATTTTTTTTACAGACATTAAGGAGGCAGGCTTATGGACTTTTGGACAAAATTTATTGATTCAGCTCCCATATTCTTAAAAGGGATGCTATTAACCTTTGAATTAACTATTATTTCAATTTTAATTGCTATTTTTATAGGTTTATTTTTTGCCTTTTTAAAAATATCAAATATAAAGGTATTTGAATGGATAGCGGATATTTATATTTTTCTAGTACGTGGAACCCCGCTAGTTGTACAAATTTTTATTTTTTATTTTGGTTTGACCTCATTGCACATTTCAGATTTCATGGCTGTTGTTCTGGGCTTGGCCTTTCATAACGGCGCCTATATCGCAGAAATCTTCAGGGGTGCCATCCAGTCCATTGATAAAGGGCAGATGGAGGCCGGGCGTTCACTTGGAATGACAGTTGGGCTGACCATGAGAAGAATCATCCTTCCTCAAGCAAGCCGCAGAGCACTTCCTTCATTGGGCAATCAGTTCATCATCGCCTTAAAGGATTCCTCACTCGCTTCATTTATAGGAATGTACGAACTCTTTAATGTAGCCACCACGCAAGGCTCACTCAAATATGATTATATGAGTTATTTATTAATTGTAGCGGTGTATTATTTAATCTTGGTTCTATTCTTTTCTATAATTGTTGGTTTAATTGAAAAGAGAATGGCGCGCACAAATTAAGGAAGGAGATGATTCCATGAGTGATTCGGTTATGATAGAGGTTAAGAAATTAAATAAATCATTTGGAGATCTGCATGTGTTAAAGGATATAGATATGACGGTGAAGGAAAGTGAAGTAGTCTGTTTAATTGGAGCAAGTGGATCCGGTAAGAGCACGCTGCTCAGATGCATTAATTTTCTTGAGTTTAAAGACAATGGGGACATTATTATTGGCGGAGAGCGAGTAGAAAAAGAAACCCATGATCTTAATGAGGTTAGAGGAAAAGTAGGCATGGTTTTTCAGCACTTTAACTTATTTCCCCATAAAAATGTCCTTGAGAACGTGATTGAGGCTCCAATCCACGTAAAAAAGGTTCCGAAAGAACAGGCGATCAAGGAAGGAAGAGAGTTATTGAAAAAGGTGGGGCTTTCTGATAAAGAAAAAGTGTTCCCTGCCAAGCTTTCAGGCGGACAAAAGCAGCGCGTGGCCATTGCAAGGGCACTGGCAATGAAGCCTGATATCATGCTGTTTGATGAGCCGACCTCAGCCCTCGATCCTGAATTAGTCGGAGAGGTCCTTGAAACAATGAAAGAGCTGGCCAAAGAGGGAATGACAATGGTTGTCGTTACTCATGAAATGGGCTTTGCTAAGGAAGTCGCTGACTGGGTTGTCTATATGAATGACGGACGCATCGTCGAAGTCGGACACCCAGACGAACTCTTCAACAGCCCAAAAGAAGAACGAACCAGAAGCTTCCTAGATTCCGTATTATAAATGCAGCATTTAGCGCTTTAAAGAGATGGGGGACTGACCCCCAACACTTTAAAGCGTTAACGAAGCGGGGGTCAGTCCCCCGGTGCTTTAACGCACCGAAGGGACTGACCCCTATTTTCTTTTTATAAATAGGAGGTAGACGCCGGCAAGGATGAGAATGGCTGGCCAAAATTTCCAGGCCTCCAAGACGCCGTTTTCAAGAAAACCGAACCAATGAATGATGCGGTCGTAAAAAAGAAGCAGACAGGCAAGAATAAGAAATAGCACGCCATGGAATAAACCAGAACCGGTTTTTTGATGTGTAAGCAAAAAACCTAGGGCAATAATGAGAATAAAGACACCAATATGATCTGGCCATATGTCCAAACGATTCACTACATGAAAATGCAGCCCAAAGCCTGTTAAAATCACACCGGGAAGAATCGCTTGGTAATCCTTTGCTCCATATCCTTGAAACAGAAATGCTAAACCGACAATCATTAATAGGGTAGGCCACGTGAAAAAGCTTTGGAAAAGCAGTATATTCTGCTGCTGCAGGAAAAAATAAATACCAAAGCTGACGAGAATAAACCCTGGCATAATTCGCGTATTTTTCATGGTATCACCGCCAAAATACTGGGCACTTGAACCAGTACCGTTTTTTTGTTAATGTACATATGGGAGAATTTTATCGAATAAAGTAAAAACGGGATAAAGTTACTATAAAAATATGTCACCGATACAGCATTGTACCAAACAATGATTATTTTACCATACTGATTTCATGAACTGTTCACATTTTTGAACGAAATAAATTTAACAAAAATGTTACAATTGTTGTATCACAGTGCGCAATTATGGGGGTGCCTATTTAAACATGCATATAATGGTTGTCGGTCTTAATTATAAAACAGCCCCAGTAGAAATACGTGAACGCTTAACATTTAATCCATCACAAATTTCAGATGCCATGAACCAATTAAAGGATAAAAAAAGCATCTTGGAAAATGTGATTATTTCTACGTGCAACCGTACTGAAATCTATGCGGTTGTGGATCAGCTTCATACTGGACGATATTATATTAAAGACTTCTTATCAGAATGGTTTCAAATAGAAAAAGAGGAGTTTTCTCCTTATTTGTTTATTTACGAGCAAGAGTATGCGATTGAACATTTATTTAATGTTGCTTGCGGGCTAAACTCCATGGTACTTGGGGAAACGCAAATTTTAGGACAAGTTCGCACAAGTTTTCTTGAGGCACAGGAGCAGCAAACAACAGGAACTGTCTTCAATCAGCTATTTAAGCAAGCTGTGACTCTGGCAAAACGTGCCCATTCAGAAACAGAAATTGGCGCCAATGCTGTGTCTGTAAGCTATGCAGCTGTAGAACTAGCTAAGAAGATATTTGGTTCATTAGAAAATAAGCATGTCCTTATTCTCGGTGCCGGAAAAATGGGAGAGCTAGCGATTCAAAATCTTCATGCCAACGGGGCAAGCAAAGTAACTGTCATTAACCGCACTTTTGAAAAGGCGATGGATTTAGCAGGCCGTTATGACGGACAAGCTAAGACTCTTCAAGAGCTTCAAAGTGCCTTAACAGAAGCTGATATTCTTATAAGTTCAACAGGTGCTAAAGACTTCGTTGTAACGAAAGCGATGATGGCAGGCGTTGAAAAGATGCGAAAAGGCAAGCCGCTATTTATGGTTGATATTGCGGTTCCGCGTGATTTGGATCCAGCGATAGCTGAGATGGATAATGTATTCCTCTATGATATCGATGATCTTGAAGGCATTGTTGAAGCCAATCTTCAAGAACGTAAAAAGGCAGCAGAGACAATACAGCTTATGATCGAAAAAGAAATAGTTGAATTCAACCAATGGCTGAATTTGCTTGGGGTTGTGCCAGTCATTTCTGCTTTGCGTGAAAAAGCCCTTGCAATTCAAGCTGAAACGATGACAAGTATTGAAAGAAAGCTGCCTAACTTGAGTGAACGCGAAAAGAAGGTATTAAATAAACATACAAAAAGCATCATAAATCAATTATTAAAAGATCCGATTTTACAAGCCAAGGAAATGGCTGGACGTAAAGATGCAGATAAGTCATTAGAATTATTTATGAAAATTTTTAATATCGAAGAACTTGTATCTGAGCGGCAACATCAACAAGCGCCCGAATCCAAGGTTTCTTTAGCTCATAGCTCACAGGCTTCCTTTCAATCGTAAAAGGAGTACTGTCCATGTCGGATATTTATATGACGCGTCTTCATGAATTTACAGTTGTTATTTATGCAGTTTGCGTCCTATTATATTTTATTGATTTTCAAACTTCTAACCGGAAGGCAAACAGGATTGCCTTCTGGTTACTTGCGTTTGTATGGGCATTACAAACGATTTTTCTTTTTCTGTACATGTTGAAAACAGGAAGATTTCCGGTCCTTACAATTTTTGAAGGCCTTTATTTTTATGCCTGGGTTCTTATTACCCTGTCATTAGTGATCAACCGTTTTCTAAAGGTGGATTTTATTGTTTTTTTTACAAATGTCATTGGGTTTATCATTCTGGCCATTCATACGTTTGCGCCAGTCCAATATGAATCACATGTTATGGCGCAAAAGATGATCTCTGAACTGCTGCTGATTCATATTACAGTCGCTTTGCTCTCGTATGGAGCGTTTTCGCTTTCATTTGTTTTTTCACTGTTGTATTTGATTCAATATGATTTATTAAAAAGAAAAAAATGGGGATCCCGTCTTCTGCGGCTTGCGGATCTGTCAAAGCTGGATAAAATGTCTTATGTATTAAATGTTATCGGGGTTCCTATGCTGATGATAAGTTTAATTTTAGGATTACAGTGGGCGTTTATTAAAATCCCGGACATGACCTGGTATGATTCCAAAGTTATTGGCTCGTTTGTCGTTTTGTCGGTATATAGCATTTATCTGTATATGAAAGTCGGCAGAGGGTTGACTGGCAAGAATCTAGCGCTATGGAATGTGGGGTCCTTTTTAATTGTGTTAATAAATTTCTTCCTCTTTGGGAAGCTATCATCTTTTCATTTTTGGTATTCATAAATAGGAGGGGCTGTTTTGAGAAAAATTATCGTTGGTTCTCGCAGAAGCAAGCTTGCATTGACGCAAACAAATTGGGTAATAGAGCAATTAAAGGCCATTGACCCATCATTTGAATTTGAAGTGAAGGAAATTGTTACAAAAGGGGATAAAATATTAGATGTAACGCTGTCCAAGGTCGGCGGTAAGGGCTTGTTTGTAAAAGAAATCGAACAAGCCATGCTTGACAAGGAAATCGACATGGCTGTCCACAGCATGAAGGATATGCCGGCCATCTTGCCTGAAGGCCTTATCATTGGCTGTATTCCAAAGCGGGAAGATCATCGTGATGCGTTAATTTCCAAAGGGCATGTTCCGTTTAATGAATTAAAGCCAGGAGCGGTAATTGGCACCAGCAGCCTGCGCCGCGGAGCACAGCTTTTAGCACGCCGTCCGGATTTACAAATTAAATGGATTAGAGGAAACATTGATACAAGACTAGCAAAATTAGAGAATGAAGATTACGATGCGATCATTTTGGCTGTTGCGGGATTAAAACGCATGGGATGGGCAACAGATGTTGTTACCGAGTTCCTTGACCCAGACCTTTGCTTGCCTGCCGTGGGACAGGGTGCTCTATCTATTGAATGCCGCGAGAGCGACAGCGAGCTTCGCGGGCTGCTAGATCAGTTTGCCTGTGCACAAACAGATGCGGCTGTTCGTGCAGAACGTGCATTTTTGCAAAAGATGGAAGGCGGATGCCAGGTGCCTATCGCAGGATATGCCACTCTTAATGACAAAAATGAAATTGCTCTAACAAGCCTTGTGACCTCGCCTGATGGAAAGGACATCTATTCCGCACAAATTACAGGAACGAATCCTGAAGAAGTGGGGACTCAGGCAGCAGACAGCTTAATTAAGCAAGGTGCAAAAGATTTAATTGACCGGGTGAAAGAGGAGCTCGAAAATAAATGAACGAGGACGCCCCATTAAAAGGAAAAAAAGTCCTGGTCCCAAGAAGCAGGGAGCAGGCAAAATCCTTTTCGAAGCTTGTGAAAGGCTATGGGGGGATCCCTGTAGAAATACCCCTATTAGATTTTGTTCCAGTAAAAGTATCCGATGAAATCCGATCAATTTTGGATCGTTTGGATACCTTTGATTGGATCATATTCACCAGCAATGTGACGGTGGATACGTTTCTATCTTTTATAACCGACCGTCAAAAAGCTGAAATGCCAAAAATTGCAGTGATTGGCAAAAAAACAAGGGACTGCTTGCATCACTTGGGGCTATCTGTCGACTTTACTCCAAAGGAATATGTGGCAGAAGGGTTTGTTGAGGAGTTCCTTCCGTTTGTAAAAAAGGGGATGAACATCCTTATTCCAAAAGGGAACCTGGCCAGAAGCTACATCTCTTCAAGCTTAAGAGAAAAAGGGGCAAATGTAGAAGAAGTCATTATATATCAAACGGTTTTTCCGGATGAAAGCAAAGTGCTTATTAAAGAAGCTCTCATGGAAGATCGCTTGGATGTGCTAACCTTTACAAGTCCTTCGACAATGGATCATTTTATGGAGACTGTAAAGGAATATGATCTTTATCCAAAGCTTTCGAATTGCATCATTGGCTGTATTGGACCTGTGACAAGACAACGAATTGAATCTTTTGGCCTTAAGGTCCATTGCGAGCCGGAAGAATACACGACGGATGAGATGCTAAAAAGTATTAGTGATTTTATTAACAAAAATTGTTGATTCCTGCAAAAGGGCATATGAGCGGAAATCAACAGGCTATTTAGGAGGGATTTTTGATGGATTTGCAATTTAATCGCCATAGAAGACTGCGCCAAAGTGCAAATATGAGAGCGCTGGTCAGAGAAACACATTTAACAGTAGATGATTTTATTTATCCAATTTTCGTAGCAGAAGGAAATGATATTAAAAGAGAAATTCCCTCAATGCCTGGAATATATAATTTATCTCTTGATCACCTTGAAGAAGAAATGAATGAGGTTGTCTCACTTGGCATCAAATCTGTTCTTCTCTTTGGGATTCCGCTAGAAAAAGACGAGTGCGGGACTCAAGCCTTCCATGACCATGGAATTGTCCAAGAAGCTACACGCTTTATCAAAGAGAAATATCCAGAAGTGATTGTTGTCGCTGACACATGCCTATGCGAATATACAGACCATGGGCATTGCGGTTTAATTGAAAACGGTGAAGTTCTCAATGATGCATCACTTGAGCTTCTTGTAAAAACAGCAGTAAGCCAGGCACAAGCAGGTGCTGATATTATTGCGCCATCGAATATGATGGATGGTTTTGTTGCGGCTATTCGTGCAGGACTTGATGAAGCGGGATTTGAAAATGTGCCGATCATGTCCTATGCAGTTAAATATTCATCTGCTTTCTACGGACCATTCCGCGATGCAGCTGACAGTGCACCGCAATTTGGCGACCGCAAAGCCTACCAGATGGACCCTGCTAACCGTTTAGAAGCGCTTCGCGAAGCTGAGTCCGATTTAATGGAGGGGGCTGACTTCCTCATTGTGAAGCCAGGTATGCCATATTTAGATATCGTTCGTGATGTGAAAAATAACTTTAACCTGCCAGTTGTCATTTACAATGTTAGCGGTGAATATTCCATGGTTAAAGCAGCTGCCCAAAATGGCTGGATCGACGAAGATCGAATCGTCATGGAAATGCTCACAGGCATGAAGCGTGCCGGAAGCGACCTTATTATCACTTACCATGCCAAAGATGCAGCTAGATGGTTAAAGGAACAATAAATCTTGGAAGGCAATCGGAAATTTCCGGTTGCTTTTCGTACATAAAAAATATGGAAAAGAGGGATCGTATGCGTACTTATGAAAAATCCATTGAGGCGTTTAAGGAAGCAGTCAAGTTAATGCCTGGAGGTGTAAACTCACCTGTTCGTGCATTTAAATCAGTCCAAATGAACCCAATCTTTATGGAAAGCGGCAAAGGGTCAAAAATCTATGACATTGACGGCAATGAGTATATTGATTATGTCCTTTCATGGGGCCCCCTTATTTTAGGCCACTCCAACGACCAAGTGGTTGAAGCAATTAAGAAGGTAGCAGAAAAAGGAACAAGCTTTGGTGCTCCATCTTTAACAGAAAATAGGCTTGCTAAGCTAGTTCAGGAACGAGTTCCATCTGTTGAAATCATTCGTATGGTTTCTTCCGGGACTGAAGCAACGATGAGTGCTCTTAGACTGGCACGTGGCTATACAGGGCGCAATCTTATTTTAAAATTTGAGGGCTGCTACCATGGACACGGCGATTCTCTTTTAATTAAAGCTGGTTCAGGAGTGGCTACACTTGGTTTGCCTGACAGCCCAGGGGTGCCTGAGGGTGTAGCAAAAAATACGATTACTGTTCCGTATAATGATTTAGCAGGCGTTCAGGCTGCTTTTAAGCAGTTTGGTGAAGACATTGCAGGTGTGATTGTTGAACCTGTTGCTGGAAATATGGGCGTAGTTCCTCCGCAGCCAGGATTTTTAGAGGGCTTAAGAGAATTAACAACCCAATATGGTGCAATTTTGATCTTTGATGAGGTAATGACAGGGTTCCGTGTAGACTATAATTGTGCACAAGGTTACTTTGGCATTACACCGGATCTTACGTGTCTTGGAAAAGTTATCGGCGGCGGACTTCCAGTTGGAGCCTTCGGCGGTAAAGCAGAAATCATGGAAAAGATTGCGCCGAGCGGATCAATCTACCAGGCAGGAACTTTATCAGGAAATCCGCTTGCCATGACAGCAGGATATGAGACGCTAAGCCAGCTGACTCCTGATACCTATAAGGAATTCCAGCGAAAAGGCGATCTGCTGGAGGCAGGTATTGGAGCCGCAGCAGAAAAATATGATATCCCGCACACTTTTAATCGCGCAGGTTCTATGATCGGATTTTTCTTTACAAACGAAGATGTCATTAATTATGAGAAGGCAAAAACATCAAATCTTGAATATTTTGCAGCTTACTATCGCGAGATGGCCAACCAGGGTGTATTCCTTCCGCCTTCACAGTTTGAAGGACTATTCCTTTCAACTGCCCATACGGATGAAGATATTGATAAAACAATACAGGCAGTTGAAACTGCTTTTTCAAAACTGAAAAATTAATTGTGCAAACACTCATCAAAAGATGAGTGTTTTTTCTTTTTCTGAGGCTTTTTTCAATCATAAAAAAAACAAAATTCTCATAGAGTGTAAATGACATAGTGATTAAACGTGCAGGTTATGAAAGGAGGAGTCGCTTTGTCTCAAGGAAACCCATCGTTTTTACGATTTTCTTTAGAAGAGTCGGTCTGGTTTCAAAAAGGACAGGAAGTCGCTGACTTAATTTCTATTTCGCTTGATCCAAATATATTTATTAAAGAAAACGAGCAATATGTAACAATCCAAGGTGCCTTGGAACTATCAGGAGAATACAGACGAAATGAAATTGGCGGAGAGGAGGATGAAGATTCATTTGCCGCTCCGAAATTTATTCAGGTTGTAGAAGACCGGGGCGAAGGAATAAACGAATTTACTCACTTCTTCCCTGTAGATATTACAATTCCAAACAATAGAATTGAAAACCTAAACGATATTGATGTAATTATAGAATCATTTGATTATGTTTTTCCAGAAAGAAGCTGTATGAAACTGACAGCGAATTTGACGATAACTGGCTTGTATGGAGACCAGCAGCATACGTCACAAGAAACCCAAGTGGCCGAAGATTTAGAACCGCTATACCGTTCTTCAGCCGCAACAACAGCCGTGGAAGAGGAGCCGGTTGAAACGGCCAATGCTAGTGCTGCTGAAAGAGAGGCCGAAGAAGAGTTTACTGAAATTAAAGTGGAATTTTCTCCTTCAAGGTCTGAAGAAGAAGCAGAGCAAGCCACAGAGCTGCCTGCTGCTCAAAGTCCGGAAGAATATGTGGAATCCTCACCAGAAAATGAAAATGAAAATGCTTTGGAGGGTATGGAATCACCAGCTGTTAATGAAGTACAGGAGAAAATAGAAGAGGAAGCGGTGCCAGGTGCCAGGGAGACTTTCGGGCGTGACCCACAAGAGGTTGTGGCATCGGATGAAGATCAGTTATACGCACCATTTGAAGCAGAGGCAAGAAAGCGGCCTGAAAATGTAAAACCAGCTGAGGTGAGGGCAGAGCCGAATGAAGAAGAGGCCAGTGAGATAGAGGCTGAGGTCATCAGCAAAGCGCCTGAAGTTTCTTTCCAGGCACAGAAAAGGAATGAGGCACCTCCATCAGCGGGAGAAATCTATGGAATGGTAGAAAGCCCTAGCGACAGCAGCGTGGATGTGGAGGAAGGAACTGTCGTTGAAGCTGAGATGGAGTCCGAGTCTTCTTCATCAGAAGAAAGTCCAGAAAAACAGCCGAAAAAGAAAAAGGCTTCAAAAAAGAAGAGCATGTCTTTAACTGAGTTCTTTGCCAGAAAAGAAGAGGAAGAAGACGTCACGAAATTAAAAATGTACATCGTCCAAGGCGGCGATACCATTGACCTAGTAGCAGAAAGATACGAAATCACTGTCCAAAAGCTGCTCAGCGTCAACCGTTTGGAGATCAGCCAAGACATAGCCGAAGGTCAAGTCCTATACATCCCAGTCTCCCCAGCCCGCCTTGAGAAATAACTTAGCGTCATAACAGAGCGGGGGCCTGACCCCCACTAGTTTAAAGCGTTAATACATTGGGGGCCTGACCCCCACTAGTTTAAAGCGTTAATACATTGGGGGTCTGACCCCCATCAGTTTAAAGCGTCACAGCAGAGGGGGCGTGCCCCCCCTCTTCTCCTCGAAAGAGAGTGAACACTTATGGATAGGAAGAATGGGTTATCGAAGGTTTCGCAGATTTTGAAGGGGTATTCGCTTGTTCCCAGGTTTACGGAGGATTTGGGACGGGTGCAAAAGGTTTACACAGATAAAGGGGTATTCGCTCTGAAAAAGATTACTCCAAATCAGGGCGGGGATTTTATTAAGTATATCCAGACCCTCTATCATAAAGGCTATAATCGGATTGTTCCCATCTACCCCACACAGGATGGGAGGTATGCGGTCTTGCATGAGAATGAATTGTATTATCTGATGCCGTGGCTTGCCAACGAAGAAAAGGAAAATTATTTTGAACGCCACCATCAGATGTTCCGTGAGCTGGCCCGTCTCCATACGATCTCTGCAAGTGAAGTCACTATAACCCCTGAAGATCGGACAGATCATTATGAAAAGACATTGGCAGAGTGGGAAAAAGAACAAGAGTTTCTCGAAGGATTTATGGAGACGTGCGAGCACAAAGAGTATATGTCTCCGTTTGAATTAATGTTTGTCCTGTCTTATCATGACACTAGCCAGGCGCTGCGTTATTCGATGAATAAGCTGAAAGCCTGGTATGAAAAAACAAAGGACCAAGAAAAGGCCCGAACCGTAGTTGTTCACGGGAAAATATCACCAGAGCATTTTTTATATGATGACAAAGGATACGGCTATTTTTCAAACCTGGAACGGGCAAGGCGAGGTTCCCCGATTCATGATTTATTGCCGTTTTTATCTCGTACTCTAAAAACCTATCCGAAGCGCTCTGAAGAATGTATTGAATGGATATACACCTATCTGAAGTACTTTCCGCTGAAGGAAGAGGAGATGCTTCTTTTTCAGAGCTATTTTGCTCATCCGGGCGCTGTCATCCGTTCAGCGGTCAAATATTATAAAAGTGAGAGGCGTTCAGAGAGAAAACTTATTCAGCATTTTCAAAGACATTATTGGCAGCTGAAAAATACGGAATATGTCATAATGAGGCTGGAAGAAATCGAAAAGCAAAAAGCAGATGCAAAGGCACAGGCAGAAGCAGCGGCACAAGAAGGAGCCCAAAATTAATGGATCATTGGGCTCCTTAAATCATTTCAAAATGAATGGCAACGGCCAATAAGATTAAAATAGCCAATAAAAGCACGTCAAATGTTGTTGGGAAAATAACTACGCGAATCCCCTGGAAACAGCAAAACGGGATGATAAACTGGTTACAGGCACCGCGTATGGTCCGCAAAAATGGCTGCAGTTTATATAAATTGTATCCCTTCTTTTTCAAATCAATTCCCCCCTTAACCCCTTCCTATTGATGTATTCTATGGCAAAAGTCCATGGATTGTGTCATTTCCCATTCGTTTAAAAAACGTATAATATTAAGGAACATTTCTCTTAGAACTGTATAAAATACTAAAAATCGGATATGCTATTGACGTCAATCCTATTTATTAGGTAGTATAAGGAATATAAATTGAATGAATACTGTGATGATAGGGAAGAGTACAATTGTCCATTGCTTTTAGAGAGGAAAGCCATTAGCTGAAAGGTTTTCTAAGCAAAACAGCTGGAAGGTCGCCCTTGAACTTCTTTCGCGAAATACTGAGTAGTGAAAGACGGGAAATCCGTTATCTATGTTAAGAGTCAATCAGGCTATTACTGGTTGAAAAAAAGGTGGTACCGCGAAGCAAACTCCATTCGTCCTTTTATAGGCGAATGGAGTTTTTTTATTTTTTCGAACAGTGAAAGGATGATAGAGAAATGGATACAAAAGAATTGGCTATGCCAACCAAATATGATCCGATTGCCATTGAAAAAGGCCGTTATGAATGGTGGCTGCAGGGGAAATTTTTTGAGGCGAAGGATGATGAAAACAAACAGCCATATACCATCGTTATTCCGCCGCCAAACGTTACCGGCAAGCTGCATTTAGGCCATGCATGGGATACAACTCTGCAAGATATTCTAACCCGAATGAAGCGTATGCAGGGCTATGATGTACTGTGGCTTCCAGGAATGGACCATGCGGGAATTGCCACACAGGCAAAAGTTGAGCAAAAGCTCCGTGAAGATGGAAAAAGCCGCTATGATCTAGGACGCGAAAAGTTTGTTGAAGAAACATGGAAATGGAAAGAAGAATATGCAAGTCATATTCGCCAGCAATGGTCTAAGTTAGGTCTTGGATTAGACTACAGCCGCGAGAGATTTACGTTGGATGAGGGCTTATCAAAAGCCGTTCGCGAGGTGTTTGTATCTCTTTATAATAAAGGGCTCATCTATCGCGGCGAATATATCATCAACTGGGATCCATCTACGAAAACGGCTCTTTCCGATATCGAGGTTATTTACAAGGATGTTCAAGGTGCATTCTATCATATGAATTATCCTTTAGCTGACGGATCCGGACAAATTGAGGTGGCAACAACCCGTCCTGAAACAATGCTTGGCGATACGGCTGTTGCTGTTCATCCTGAAGATGAGCGCTACAAGCATTTGATTGGAAAGAAAGTGAAGCTTCCAATCGTTGGCCGCGAAATTCCAATCGTTGCTGATGACTATGTTGATATGGAATTTGGTTCAGGTGCGGTGAAAATTACGCCAGCACATGACCCGAACGATTTTGAAATCGGAAACCGCCATAATCTTGAGCGTGTGCTGGTTATGAACGAAGACGGCACAATGAATGAAAAAGCAGGCATTTATCAAGGGCTTGACCGCTTTGAATGCCGCAAGCAAATTGTTAAGGATCTTCAGGAGCAGGGTGTATTGTTCAAGATTGAAGAGCATCTTCACTCTGTTGGCCACTCCGAGCGCAGCGGTGCAGTTGTTGAGCCATATTTATCTACGCAATGGTTTGTTAAGATGCAGCCGCTTGCTGATCAGGCAATCGACTTGCAGTCTAAAGAAGAAAAGGTACATTTCGTGCCGGAACGTTTTGAAAATACGTATTTAAGATGGATGGAAAATATCCGTGACTGGTGTATTTCCCGTCAGCTTTGGTGGGGACACCGCATTCCTGCCTGGTATCACAAAGAAACAGGCGAGGTATATGTTGGTCACGAAGCTCCAGCAGATATAGGGAACTGGGAACAGGATAAAGATGTTTTAGATACATGGTTCAGCTCTGCGTTATGGCCTTTCTCAACCATGGGCTGGCCAGATGTCGATGCAGCTGATTTCAAACGCTATTATCCAACTGATTGCCTTGTTACAGGCTATGACATTATTTTCTTCTGGGTATCCCGGATGATTTTCCAAGGCCTTGAATTTACCGGCAAGCGTCCATTCAAGGATGTCCTCATTCATGGACTTGTGCGGGACGCTGAAGGCCGAAAGATGAGTAAATCTCTTGGAAACGGCGTTGATCCAATGGATGTCATTGATCAGTATGGTGCAGATTCTCTTCGTTATTTCTTAGCGACAGGCAGCTCTCCAGGCCATGACTTGCGATTCGGTATGGAAAAGGTAGAAGCGACATGGAATTTTGCGAATAAAATTTGGAACGCTTCCCGATTTGCCTTAATGAATATGGATGGCATGACTTTTGAAGAAATTGATTTAACAGGGGAAAAATCAGTTGCTGACAAGTGGATCTTAACACGTCTGAATGAAACGATTGAGACAGTAACAAGATTATCTGACCGCTACGAGTTTGGTGAGGTTGGCCGTGTCCTTTACAACTTTATCTGGGATGACTTCTGTGACTGGTATATCGAAATGGCGAAGCTTCCTCTTTATGGAGAAGACGAGGCTGCAAAGAAAACAACTCGTTCAATCCTGGCTTATGTGTTAGACAACACAATGCGTCTGCTTCATCCATTCATGCCATTTATTACAGAAGAAATTTGGCAGAACCTTCCTCATGAAGGCGAGTCTATTACGGTTGCCAAGTGGCCTGAAGTGAATGATGAATATACAGATCATGAAGCTGCCGCAGAAATGAAGCTATTGGTTGAAATCATCCGCTCTGTCCGCAACAGCCGTGCAGAAGTTAACACACCGTTAAGCAAGAAAATCAAGATGATTTTAAAAGCGAAGGATCAGGATGTATTAAAGACTTTAGAGAAAAACTCCGGATACTTAGAGCGTTTCTGTAATCCAGAGGTATTAACCATTGGAACAGATGTAGAGATCCCGGAAAAAGCTATGACTTCCATTGTGACGGGGGCAGAAATCATTCTGCCGCTTGAAGGCTTAATCAATATTAACGAAGAAATTGCCCGACTTGAAAAAGAATGGGATAAATTAAATAAAGAAGTAGAGCGGGTGCAGAAAAAGCTAGGCAATGAAGGCTTTATCAAAAAAGCGCCGGAAAAAGTCATTGAAGAAGAAAGAGCAAAAGAAAAAGACTATGCAGAAAAAAGAGCAGCAGTTGAGTCTCGCATTAAAGAATTAAAAGGCGAATAATACTAGTGAAGGCGAACCAGATTTGAAAGGTTCGTCTTCGTTATGGTTATTTAGTATTATTTTAATTGCAAAGATACTTGAATGAAAATTTTTACGGTGGAGGCAATTTCTATGTTTACGACGTATGAAGAGGCTGTTTCGTGGATTCATTCCCGATTGCGTCTAGGGGTTAAGCCTGGGCTGAAGAGAATGGAATGGATGATGGAAAAGCTTGATCATCCAGAAAGAAGGATTAAAGGCATCCATATTGGAGGTACGAATGGGAAGGGCTCGACAGTTGCCTATCTTCGCTCCATTCTTCAGGAAGCGGGGTATTATGTCGGGACCTTTACTTCTCCATATTTCGAAGTATTTAATGAAAGAATCGCTGTAAACGGAGTTCCGATTAAGGATGAGGAAATCATCCGGCTGGCGAACGATATTTACCCTCTTTGTGAAGAGCTGGACAAGACAGACCTTGGCGGGCCGACAGAATTTGAAATCATTACAGCTATGGCCTATCAATATTTTGGCCGGGTAAACCCTGTTGATATTGCCCTAATTGAAGTCGGGCTTGGCGGCCGATTTGACTCGACTAATATTATTTTTCCATTGGCATCAATCATCACAAACATCGGGCTCGACCATACAACAATATTAGGAAATACACATGCAGAAATCGCTTTTGAAAAAGCAGGCATCATCAAATCTGGGACAAGCTTAATTACAGCTGTCAAACAAGAGGAAGCATTGAGCGTTATCGAAGAAAAAGCGAAAGAATTGAAAGCTCCGATCTATTTATTGGGCCGTGAATTTAAAGTAAGCGATCATGCTTCAACCATGACAGGCGAGACATTTTCGCAAAAGACACCGTATCGGGAAAGAAAAGAGCTTGAAATTAGCATGGCTGGCTTGCATCAAGTGGAGAATGCTTCATTAGCGGTTACAGCAATTGATGTGTTAAAGCAATTTTATTCTTTCCTAATAGATGATGAGCATATATATGCTGGTCTCAAAAAAGCCTATTGGCCTGGCAGATTTGAAGTACTATCAAACAACCCGTTTGTTGTTATTGATGGGGCACACAACGAAGAAGGCGTTGATGCACTTGTTGCGGAATTACAAAAACGCTTTTCTGGTAAAAAAATTCACATTGTCTTCTCTGCCCTTGCAGATAAAAAGCTTGATGCAATGATCCATAAACTAGACGGGATTGCCGATAAAATTACATTTGTTGAATTTGACTATCCGAGGGCATCTGCTGCAGAAAATTTATTTGCTTTGAGCAAGAATAGCAATAAGCATCAAAACAGCGACTGGAAAGAAGCTATTAAAGAGGAAATTAGCGAATTTCAGAAGGATGAGGTTTTAGTAATCACGGGGTCGCTTTACTTTTTGTCGGAAGTGAAGCCGTTTTTCACAGAGAATTTTATTTAATATTTATTAGAAGGATAGCCATTCCAATGCGGAATGGCTATTTCTCTATATAAATCTGCTTCACAAAAAATGTACACATTTGTATACTAGTAAAATTTAAAAATCTAGTATAATGAATCAAACAGGTGCTTTTTTACTATGTTAGAGAGGACAGCTGCATTATGCCTTCAGTTAAAAATGAAAGAGGCTTGACACTGCTTGAAGTTCTAGTATCAACTGTGATTTTAATGATCATTTTAGTAACATTTATGAACTTTTTTCCCCAGATGGGACTTATGAATTCTAAAAATGAAGAAAAACTTCAAGCAGTAAATACTGTGAAAAAAGTTCTGCTGGATTGGCAATATGATACCGAAAAGGCTCAAGAAGTTCTTTCAAATTGCTCCAATAAATTAGGTGAATATTGTTTATATGAAACTCAAGAAGATGGGTATAAGATTCAGCTAAAAATAAAGGATCATTCCGATTTGAATTCTGGACCAACAGATGCTCACCAGATTCAAATTCAGCTTTTAGATAAAAAGGATATTGTTGTCGCTGAGACATATGGATATATTATGCTCAATTAAAGGGAGAAACAAATGAATAAAAGCGAACGTGGCCTTACTTTAATAGAGGTATTAGTTACAGTTACTATCCTTTCTTTTATTGGAGTATTAATTTGGAATATCTTTTTCCAAGGGGTTAAATACTCACATGATTCTGTTTCAAAAAATCAAATGCAGCAAGAGGCTAATATTGTAGTTACATATCTTACTAAAACTCATCAAATTTCAGATAAATATACTGTTAATAATAGCAGCTGTAAAATAATCGTGAACTCTGACAAAGATGGCCAAAAGATATTTGAAAACAGTCAATTGTGTTATTCGCTTACAATTAGTCCGAAGGGTTTAGGGGATGAGATTGATCCAAATAAAGTCGACCTTTCATTAAAATTAGCTGTATACGAAAAAAACAATAATCATAATCAAATTGCTGTTGATACATTACTATACAGGATCAAGGGTGATAGTTAGGATGAAAAACGAAAAGGGATATGCTCTTGTTACTGTCTTGCTTATAAGTGTTATTTTTGTTGTTCTCGCACTTGCATTCTTTGGCCAATCTCTTAATAGTACAAAGCAATTCAAGAAAGTGGAGAAGCATAACCAATCTGTTGCGTTAGCGGAAATGGGTGTGGAGTATTTTTATCAGGCAGTGAGCAATTCATTCCTGAATAATCGGGACATCGTTGATAGTGAAATTCAGGCTTTAAGACAATTGCATGAACTAGAAGACATTTTTTGGACTGAAGAACAATATAAAACTGAAACGATAAGATTAATGATTGAAAAGATAAGCAACGATTTAAATGCGGAAAACAAAGAGATAACCATTAATTCTGAGGCGAAATTTGCCATTAATTCCGAAGGTGTTAGCAACGGGTATACAATTGGTAGAAATGGAGACAAAATTAAGGTTATTTATATAAGCAAGGGTACATCAATGGAGGAGAATACTAGTTTACGAGCATCATTATCCATTAACCTAGATGGTCCAAATGGCGGGGGAGCCAAAAAAGAATCGATATACACTTTACCTAATTACAATAGTATTGTTAAACCGAAAGAAAATTATTGTGAGGATCCAGCTTCATTAAACAAAGTTGGCTGTCCTTCCATTATTTTTACAAAGGATTGGACTTCTATTGAGAGCAACCCGGATGTACAGGATAAAACTATTTACTCAAACGGTACGATCGAATTTAAAAACATGAACAAGGTGAGCAATATAGATCTCCATGCATCTAATTTTAATGCGAAAATGGGGAACGGACAAGGAATAGATAACTCCTTTATTGAAGTAGAACAAGTAACAACATTTACGTCACATTTGCGTCTAGATTACTCAACTTTACACACAAAAGATTTAATAATTGGAGGAGATCTTGTTGTAAATGGCGGGTCGTTTGTTTATGTGGAAAATAGTGCAGATCTTTCAGAAAATGGCAGTAAGTTAACGATTGATTCTAAGTCCAAAATGTGTGTAGGCGGACCGTTAATCGTAGGCAACAAGATTGATGTGTACGGAAAACTATATATAAAAGATGATTCGGTATCGGGAAAAAGCAGAGGCAACATTATTTACGCAAAAGAAGATGATTTTAACAAAGCATGCGGTAAACCATCCTACACTTTTAAATGGGACAGCAATATCGGAAGAGATATTCAATATGATTATAAGTAGTTCAGGATTTGTAATAAATTTCCGGTAATTATAATGGTAAAATCAGTTTATAATCCAATGGGGGGTAATCATGTGGAGGCATACATAACTGCTGTGGCTTCGCTCATAGTTCTTGTTCCAATCATGCTTTTACTGCCTATGGAGATTCCAAGGAAAAGCCGATTGGGTCTAATTTTCGTAGCCTTTGCTATTGCCTGTATTGGGCTTTGGGCGAATACTCAGTATCCGGTTTGGCTAACAGGGATCATCCTTTTGCTGCTTGCTGGTTTGGCTGCAATTGTACTAGCTAATAAGATTGATCTAAGTGACTCCAAGAAAAACCAGTCTGAAACCAGACTTCATGAATATATACATACACAGGAGACTGAGGAGCCTATTCATGTTTCTCAGACCACAGATTTTCGGGAAGTGAATAAGAATAAACAGATTTTGCTGGATAAAGAACCACCTCCTGCAATGCAGCCCGCCGCCCCATTAGAATTTGATGTAGATATCTCCTTTCTAATGGAACGCGAAGAATTGTTGAAAAATGAAAACACCAACATACCTAGCAGCGGAATCAGCTTTGAAAAAGAAGTGAATACATCGGGCTATATGTCCGAAATAGAAAAGCTGCTTGAAGAAGATAGTATAGAGAAGGTACATCAAACTATTTCTGAAGATGATTCAGAAATTGAGGAAATTGTAATAAAACCAGCTGTAAAAGCAGAAGTCAGCCATATTGAAAAAACAAATGAGGATGAAGGGGTTGAGCTTGAAGAAATTATTTTTCATCGATAAAGAGTGGAAGGGGGAGGCCAGTGAGAAATAAGCAAGGGGTTAAGGTATTTATTATTCTTTTCGTTTGTACTTTTTTTATATTTGGTTTCTCGCATTTTGGCGCAAAAGCCTTCTATTCTATGATCAATAGTGACATCATCCCTAATGGTACATCTATTGGAGCTGTTGACATATCAGGAAAAACTCCTAATGAGGCAGCAAAACTGGTGGATGACCAGCTGACCAAATGGCTGGCAGAAACGGTCATAGGAATTAGCTTCAAGGAAAAAACCGTTCAGCTGGATAATGCCTTTTTTCAATTTGAGGTTGTCCGTTCTGTTGAGGAAGCCATTGAAGGCGAGCGCAATGAAGTCCGTGTTCATATTGATAAGGACCCATTTGTGGACTTTCTGAATATGAATTTCCCTACAGCTGTCAGTGAGATAGATGCCGAGAAGCTTATATCCGAGCTATTAACAGCAGCTAATTTCTTAGAAATTGGTGAATACGAGGTCGAACTTGAAAAAGCAATGCCTGAGGATGCTAATCAGGAGGAAGTTCTGAACGAAGCAAGCGCTGAGGCTAGCGATATGTGGAGCGGGAACCTGGCTGATCAGTTCATAATTAACATCCCAGCGCGGTCCCAATTTTCTTTATTAGGCTTTTTAAAAGAAAATGGTTTGGAAAATGAATCTGCAGATGAGCTGAGTGTACTGGCAACTGCGATATATCAGGTGATTTTGCCATCAAACTTTTCTATTTTAGAAAGACATATCAGTAATGAAAAGCCGGATTATACTAGTCTTGGATTTGAAGCAAGGGTGAATCCGGAAAAAAATATGGATTTGGCTTTTGCCAATAACAATGATTCAGCCTTTAGAATTGAATGGCAATATGAAGCAGGAATATTAGACGTCACCTTACTTGGAAGCCCATTACTATATCAATATCCCATTGCGACTAAAGATGAGCGAAACTTTGCACCGAAAACAATAAAAAGAATCGATCCTTTATTATCACCAGGGGAAGTCAGAGTGCAAAATGACGGAAAAGATGGGGCACTCATCAAAGTCGTCAGACAGGTTTATGATGAAACAGGAGTATTCCTAACCGAAGAGGTCGTCTCGGAAGATTATTATCCGCCTGTACATCGAGTTGAGATTCATGGAGTAATAGATGAAGAGATTGAGTCTCAGCCCAATGGCGATGAAGGATATTCACCAGACGAACCTAGTCTGCCAGGGGAGCAGGATGATTCTGAAGAGCCGCAGGAATCTGGGAAAACGGATCATGCTGACGATGCAAAAGAAACCCCGGATGATGGAGAAAATCAATACAGTGATCTTTGGGGAAAACCAAATGAAGTGAAGAAATAAATGATAGATAAAGCAGGGATGGACAATGACACAAACCCGACAGCGCCTGGGAGATTTACTAGTTAATGCTGGTTTAATTACAGAGGAACAGCTTATAACCACCTTAAGAGAAAAGAGCGATGGGCAAAAGCTTGGGGATGCACTGCTGCAAAGGGGATATATCACTGAACAGCAGCTGATTGAGGTTCTCGAGTTTCAGCTTGGGATTCCCCATATTAGCCTGTACCGCTACCCCTTTGATACGAAGATTTTTAATTTAATCCCGAAGGAAACGGCGAAAAGAAAGCTTCTTATTCCTTTAAAAAAAGAAGGGGACAAGCTGTTTGTTGCTATGGCTGATCCAATGGATTTTTTTGCCATTGATGATTTGCGGCTATCAACAGGGTTTCAAATTGAGACTGCCATCGCGACAAAGGACGATATTTTACGGGCGATTAATAAATACTATGATCTTGATGAAGGCTTTGAGGAGCTATTTGGCGAACCGCAAGCAGCACAGGTCCAGGAAGAAAAAATTACTGATGAGGATTCTCCTGTCGTTAAGCTTGTTAATCAAATGCTATCAGCAGCAGTTGCGATGAAGGCCAGTGACATTCATATAGACCCGCAGGAAACGAAGGTAATCATCCGCTATCGGATTGATGGCGTTCTTCGCACGGAAAGGGTTTTGCCTAAGCATATGCAAAGTGTGCTGACGGCAAGGATCAAAATTATGGCGAACCTGGATATCACCGAACATCGGATTCCGCAGGATGGCAGAATCAAGGCCAATCTCGATTTTCACCCTGTAGATCTGCGGATATCTACATTGCCTACAGTTTTTGGTGAGAAAATTGTAATGCGGATTCTTGATCTAGGGAGTTCGCTAAATGATATTAATAAACTGGGCTTTAATAAATTAAATCTAAAGCGATTTACAGATATGATTGAAAAGCCGACCGGGATTGTTCTGTTAACTGGACCGACCGGATCAGGGAAATCATCGACCCTATACGCGGCATTAAATAAATTAAATAGTGAAGAGGTCAACATTATTACGATAGAAGATCCTGTTGAATATCAGCTTGAAGGCGTTAACCAAATCCATGTAAACCCGAATGTCGGGATGACCTTTGCAGCTGGGCTTCGTTCGATTCTTCGTCAGGATCCAAACATCATCATGGTTGGGGAAATTCGTGATAAGGAAACGGTTGAGGTTGCTATCCGTGCCTCACTTACCGGCCATCTGGTATTGAGTACGCTGCATACAAATGATTCGATTGGCACGATTACTAGATTGCTGGATATGGGGGTAGAACCCTTTCTAGTCGCTTCCTCACTCAGCGGAATTGTTGCTCAGCGGCTTGTCAGGAGAGTATGCCGCGACTGTGCAGAGGAACAGGAGCCAACAAAAAGGGAAATAGACATCTTCGCCAAACGGGGCATGACGGTTGAAAAAGTGAAAAGAGGCCGCGGATGCTCTTCATGCAATATGACAGGCTATAAGGGGCGACTAGCTATCCATGAGGTTCTTGTCATCAATGATGAAATGAAAAGAACAATTATGAACAGTGAATCGATTACTAGACTGAGAGAGCTTGCGATTAAAAATAAAACCATTTTTCTCATTGATGATGGTCTGCTGAAAGTTAAGCAGGGTGTAACAACAACCGAAGAAATTTTACGAGTGGCAACTCTGGAGTAGGTGGTGCAAGACATGAAGGATAAAATAGACTATTTATTGCGCGCCGCATTTGAATTAAAAGCGTCAGATCTTCATTTAACCGTTGGGATTCAGCCAATTATGCGGATTAATGGAGACTTGAAAAAGTATGGGAAGGATCATTTACGGCCCGAGGATACAGAAGGAATGGCAAAAGCCATTATCCCTGAACATATGTGGGAGCAATTTAAAGAAAAAGGCGAACTCGACTTCTCTTACGGAATTCCCGGAGTTTCGAGATTCCGCGTGAATACATATTATCAGCGTTCATGTATCTCACTGGCCATCAGGGTTGTGCCACAAAGGATTCCAACGATAGATGAGCTAGAATTGCCTAATGTTTTAATGAAAATTTCTGAAAAGCCGCAGGGCCTTATTCTAGTGACAGGACCGACGGGGAGCGGGAAATCTACGACTCTTGCAGCGATGATTCATTATATGAATGAGACGATGCGCAAGCATATCATTACTCTTGAAGACCCGATTGAATACCTTCATAGGCACGGTCACTCTATTATTGACCAGCGGGAGGTCGGGTTTGATACAAAGAATTTTGCTAATGGTTTAAGAGCAGCCCTTCGCCAGGATCCCGATGTTATTCTTGTTGGAGAGATGCGTGATTTAGAAACGATTCAAACAGCGATTACTGCTGCAGAGACCGGACATTTAGTCTTTGGCACCTTGCATACCTCAAGTGCACCGGCTACGATTAACCGAATTATTGATGTATTTCCGCCTTCCCAACAGGCACAGGTTCGCATTCAACTGGCCACAGTATTAGTTTCAATTATTTCGCAAAGACTGTTTCAGCGGGAGGATAAAAAGGGAAGGAAAGCAGCAACAGAGATCCTGATTAATAATGCAGCTGTTGGAAATTTAATCCGTAATGAAAAAATCCATCAAATAATTAATATCATGCAAACATCCCGCGCCCAAGGCATGCACACGCTTGAAAGCAGTATTAAGGAGCTAGTTCAGTCTGGAGCTATTTCAAAAGAGGCCGCAGAGCCATATCTGCAGGAGATTGTCCTTTAAGATGGCAAGGTTTAAATATTCAGGCAGGGATAGAAGAGGAAAAAAAGACGGAGTCATCAATGCTGCATCTAAAAGGGAAGCCATGCTGCAGCTGAGGGCTGAAGGAGTCAGGGTCTTAGAAATCAATGAGGTTCCCGAATCCTTTCTGACAAAGGATATTTCTATTGGGAATCCTGTGAAGCTTCAGCAATTTGTCATTTATTTAAGGCAATTTTCAACCCTCTTAAAAGCAGGGGTATCTGTCGTAGATTCGACGCAGATTCTCGCTGCACAAACCGACAGCAAGGCGTTAAAAAAAGCCCTATTAGATATTGAGCAAGAGCTTCGTGAAGGCAACCCTTTATCGGATGCCGCGGCTAAGCATAAGAAAATATTTACGCCAATGTTTATTAATATGGTCCGAGCGGGTGAAGCAGGCGGTAATATGGATGAAACGCTGGACAGGCTTGCTGAGCACTTTGAGAAGCAGCATAACACAAGGCAGAAAATCAAATCAGCAATGGCCTACCCGATTGCAGTCGGCATTGTTGCGATCGCCGTAGTAATTTTTCTGCTTGTTTCTGTTGTTCCAACCTTTGTGTCGATGTTTGCTGATTTTGGTGCAGAGCTTCCGGCGATTACCCGCTTTGTATTAAAATCGAGTGAATTTATGCAGGCCTATTGGTGGCTGGTTGTTTTGTTTTTCGTTAGTATTGTTGCCGGTATAGGTATAATAAGGAAAAACGCCCAGACAAAGTATTATTTAGATTATTTTATCCTGCGTATTCCTGTGTTTGGGAAAATGCTGCAGAAGGCCGTTTTGGCCAGGATGACAAGAACACTGAGCTCATTATTTACAAGCTCTGTGCCGATTCTGCAGGCGATGACCATCGTCGAAAAGGTCGTTGAGAATGAAGTCATAGCCCGGGTAGTCCGTGAGTCGAGAAATGCTCTTGAAAAAGGGCGCTCGATGACCGAGCCGATGAAAAAGCATTGGGCCTTTCCTCCTCTAGTTACGCAAATGATTGCCATTGGCGAAGAAACTGGTTCCCTTGATGCGATGCTAGGGAAAGTGGCAGATTTCTATGAAAAAGAGGTAGAAAACAGCACAGACCGAATTAAATCACTCATTGAGCCGATCATGATTGTTTTACTGGCTGGAGTGGTCGGAACAATCGTCACCTCTATCATGGTGCCGATGCTAGAAATATTTAACCAGGTTAACTAATGTTAGCAAAAAATTAACATTTAGCACTATATTAATAGAAATAGTGTCTAGTATAATATGGGTGAGACTTTAGTCTTGTATTTTGAAGATTGATAAATGGGAGAGGAAGATTTACATGTTAAAGAAAATTGGTAAAAGGCTGAAGGATCAGCGGGGCTTGACGCTTGTTGAATTGCTGGCAGTTATCGTAATTTTGGGGATTATTGCGGCGATTGCTGTGCCTAGTATTGGGAATGTAATTGCGAAGTCTAAGTTTGAAGCTGCTAAAGCAGATGCAATTCAAGTAATTAATTCAGCTAAGTTATATGTTGCAGCAAACGGTACCCCTTCTTCAGATTTAACAATAAATTCAAGTGATGAAGATAATAAGTTAGCGGAGTTTATCGAAGAAGTAAACAATCTTGATTCTTATTCAGTTACTATTACAACAAATGGTAAAATAACAATGACTGCGGAAGCAAAAAATGGGGATAAAAATGGAGAGAAAACTATTGAAGGTGATCTTTCGAAAGTTAATTCCTATACGTATAAGACAGGTGCTCCTGCTGAACCAACTGATCCAACTGAACCAAAAAAGGATTAGATTCTACTAAAAGAATTTAAATTTAGGAGTGTTAGATCATGCTATATCTATTAATATCCATTTTTATACTAGGTCTAATACTCGGCTCTTTCTACAACGTAGTCGGTCTGCGCGTGCCTGAGAAGCAGTCGATTGTGGCTCCGCGTTCGGCCTGTCCGCATTGTCACCATCAGCTCACCGCGTTTGAGCTGATTCCTGTGTTCTCATATATGTTTTTAGGGGGGAAATGCCGCCAATGCAAGGCGCGCATTTCTCCTATTTATCCATTGATGGAGTTAGCGACTGGTCTCCTGTTTGTTCTTGCGCCGCTTATCCTAGGCTGGACAAATGAACTGTTTGTTGCCTGGACGCTGATTTCTTTATTCATTATTATTTTTGTATCAGATATCACTTATATGATTATCCCTGATAAAGTACTGCTGTTTTTTACGGGGATTTTTTTGTTGGAACGAATTGTGATCCCGCTGCAGCCATGGTGGGATTCTTTAGCAGGTGCCGCAGCTGGATTTCTTTTGCTCCTTTTTATCGCTGTTATCAGCAAAGGCGGCATGGGCGGAGGAGATATCAAGCTGTTTGCCCTCATTGGTTTTGTAATGGGAATAAAGCTTGTATTTATTTCCTTTTTTATTTCTGCCCTATACGGGGCAATTTTTGGTATCATTGGCTTAATGACAGGAAAGGTAAAAAGGAAAAATCCGATTCCATTCGGCCCTTTTATTGCAGCAGGTACCTTAACTGCCTATTTTTATGGAGATATGATCCTGCTGAAATACCTTCAATTTTTAGCTGGTTAAATAAGGAGAATTACTATGCCTCTTTCCCTCTTTTCCCGGAATCATCGAACCATCAACATCATTATTAATGATTATTCCATTCGCTTAGTAGAATTAAAGAGTAAGCAGCCGCTTTCCGTGCTTAGATGGGAGGAAAGGTATATTCCCTTTGGAATTATCACCGACGGAAAAATCGCTGATTATGAAACGTTAGCCAATATTCTCGAGGAATGTATTTCTGATTGGAAAATTCAAAAGCGTTCTATCCGTTTTACTGTCCCAGACCCGTTTGTGATTATCAGAAAGATTTCTATTCCCGCGGATGTAAAAGATGATGAAATCCATGGGTATCTCTATTTAGAACTTGGCTCAAGCATTCATCTGCCATTTGAAGAACCAGTCTTTGATATACATATTTTGTCAAATGGGACAGAAAAAAGAGAGCTGCTTATATTTGCTGCCCAGGAAGAACATGTCACGGAGTACACAGCCCTTTTTCAGGAAGTGAAGCTTTCGCCGAAAGCAGCTGATATTTCACCGCTTGCCCTCTATCGTCTCTATGATCACTTAAATATGGCCGAACAAGATGAGAGGCTTTTAATGGTCCAATTTGATTTAAATGAAGTCAATCTCTGTATTTTTGAAGGTTCCATTCCATTCTTTATGCACCATATTGCTGTTGATGCGGATGAAGAACAATGGAATATTCACCTTAATAAACTAGGTAACTATGAACTATCATTTCTAGGGGAAAAAGATGAGCTTCTATTTCTATTTGAGGATCAATATAAAGAAATCAGCAAGTTAATGGATTTCTACCGCTATTCGATCCATCAGGGAAAGCAGCAAGTATCAAAAATTCTGCTAAACGGAGATCATCCATTTCTTCCGCGGATCGCTGATGAAATGAGGAAGCGCTATGATGTTCCGATTTTATTAATAGACGGACGCTCGATAGTCTCAGCAGCAGAAAATCAGTTTCCTAGAACACACTATCTTGCCCTGGGGCTCGCTTTAAAAGAGGTGTAATCATGCTTGTTGAAATCAACCTACTGCCTAAAAAGGAATCAAGAAATAGACCCATTTTCGTGCTTGCCGGGCTCCTTTTATTTCTATTGATTATTGGGCTATCCATCCTCTTTTTCATAGGCCATTTGCATAAGAATGAAATAAAGGCAATGGATCAGCAGGTTCAAATGACGAAGCAGCTGGTTGCTGCAGAACAGCAGAAGGTGATAGATTCTGGTACCTCTGACTCTAGTGAAAATCTGCAAAATGCTGTGCAATGGGCTGAAGATTATCCGCTAAAGACAGTTCCTTTGCTTAGAAAACTTACGGAGCTCCTGCCAGAAAGCGGCTTGATCCAATCATTAGATTATCAGGAAGCCAGCGTTAGCCAGATTGTTATCCAATTCGACACAAGCAGGGAAGCAGCTTATTATTTAAGAGCTCTACTGGACTCTGACTGGGTCGTGAACGCAAAAATTTTATCACTCACAACGGAAGAACAAGATACAGAAAACGGGCTAGGCAATGATCCGTTTATTCCTCGCTATTACGCAGAATTTGCGATTGATCTCAATCAAACCGTGCTTAAAGCAGAGACTTTGGACCAGCAGGGAGGGGAGCAGGAATGACCCTTCAATTTTCGAAAAAAGAAAAGATGATTGGAGCAATAGGCATAACGGTCATCGTTCTCCTTTTAATAGGATTGTATTTCTTATATATTCAGCCGATGAAGACCTCATTGTCTAACAAACAAAAGGAGCTTGAAACAGAAAAACAGCTTCTGTCAGCGATTGAAAATCAGCTCGACGGGTCTGCTTCAATGGCATATGATAGCACCTTAAGTCTGCAGAATCGAATTCCGGTTAAGCCTCTTGCCGATCAGCTGATGCTGGATATTGAAAAAGCTGAAGTTGTATCTAATAGCTTTGTGAAGAATATGGAGTTTGCTGACGAGGATCTAAAGGCATCGGAAAACTCACAAGAAGAGGCAGGCAGTATAAAGGGTGAGACAGAATCGAAGAATGCTGCATTGCCGCATGGGATAAAGAAGCTGATTGTGACATTAACTGTCCAATCACCAGCATATATTGATATGGAAACATTCATTGATACACTCGAACAGCAAAAGCGTATTATCAGTGTTGAGAATATAGCTTTTTCAGGTATGGAAGAGATGGTTTCAGATAATAAAAATATCACTTATCAAATTCGTTTAGCTGCTTTCTATATGCCAGACCTAACGAATTTAGCTGAGGACCTTCCACAAGCCGAGATACCGGAACCTAGCCATAAAAAGGACCCATTCAGCAGCTCTGTTAATCAAGAATCGTAAAATTGAAAAATTTGACGAAAATCAGAAGTAACAAGACGACAAAAGTCTTGTTATTTTTTTTTTTCGATATGATAGGATGAAACAAAACTAGTATATCGACATGGGGGGAGGCAGCATATTGGACAGGCCGGAAAAAGAGAAAACCATTACGATAAAGATAAACGGGCAGCATCGGTCTTTCGTTGAAAATCGATTGCCGAAAAATGAAGGAAAAAATGAAGGGAAAAATGAAGACACAGCTGAAAAGAAACAAAAGACGTTCAAAAAAATTCCGGAGCAAACAGGAAAACTTGAATCCGCAGCGGCCAAGGAGCTTGAAGAGAATGACTTTGACTGGATTTTGCCAGAGGAAATGGAAACACCTTCTATTAAAGAATATAATATTCTTCCAAAACCAAAAAAACAAAAGAAAAAACGTTCATTCTCTTTTGGCAAACAGCCAAAAAACAGCTTTCTTACCTCAGTGTTTCTTACTGTATTTTTTGCTGTTGTATTAGGGACAAGCTTTGGTTTTATTATGCTCAAGCTAGTAATCACGGAAAATACGATAGAAAAAGATCAGCCTGTAATGGCTGAAAAACAGGCAGAGGAAAAAATACAAACACCCACAGAAGAAGTCAAACTAGCATCAATCCCGGCGTCAATTGTTCAGGGAGGGGTTTTTTCGAGTGCGGAATCAGCCAAAACCATTCAAGAGGAATTGGTTCAAAAGGGTGTGCCGGCACAGATTATTGAACTGGATGGAAAAGCCTATATTTATTTGGGAGTAGCCGATAGCATTGAGCATGCAAAAGCGATAGGCAGCCAGCTCAAGAGCAAAGGGGTAGAAGTGTTCGCTAAAGAAATTACATTGCCAGAAAAAACATTGGACGGGATTTCTTCCGAGGAAAAGAGACTTCTAAATTCATTGTCTTCGGTGTATAGCGCATTGGCGGCAGGGGCAGCCGATGGAATGCTAAGTCAGGCGATTTCCGAGCAGTCAGCAGAAAATATAAAGAAACAGGAAGCAGTCTTTAAAACCATCGATTCTAGCCAGCTTAAAAACGAAAAAATTGTTCAAATCGAAAAAGACTTAAAGGAATCCTTTGCACAAGTGAATGCCTATCAGGCATCAAAAGATCAGGCTGCTTTAACAAAGCTCCAGCAATCATTGCTAGACTTCATGGGAATCTATCAGACTTTATAATACCTGCTGTATGTTAATAGCAACTTAATATGACATATTATTCCTATAATCGAATATTTTCTAGGAAATAACACATATTATGGGGGTCTGTTGAACTATTTTCGACAGACCTCTTATAGTTGGCGGACAGGGGGACAGGCACTCTGTCCCGAAAAACGGGACAAGGTGCCTGTCCCCCTGTCCATTCTGAGAAATTTGCCGAATCTTGTTGAAATAAATTGTTTGTCCTGTTGAATTTTGGTACGATTAGGTTGTATCTCCCAAGCTGAGACAAAATAAAGGTAAGGTGATTACATGCAAAACCTCATTTTAGCCTCCTCTTCTCCACGACGAAAAGAACTTCTTGAAAATCTTCAATTAACATTTGAAGTTGCCAGCAGTGACGCTGATGAAAACTTTGATCCTAAGTTAACCCCTGATGAAATTGTCATGGAGCTTGCTAGCAGAAAGGCAAAAGCAGTAGGTGCATCTAAGGGCCAGGGGCCGGAGTCATTTATTATCGGGGCCGATACGGTCGTTGTTTTGGACGGTAAGGTTCTAGGCAAACCGAAAGATTCGACAGAAGCATTTGACATGCTTAAGGCATTGTCAGGTAAGACGCATTCCGTTTATACAGGCGTGGCAATAATTGCCCCGGAAAAAGTGGAAAAGTTTTATGTGAAAACAGATGTGGTGTTTTGGGAGCTGTCAGACGAAGAAATCCAAGCTTACATTGACACCGGTGAACCTTTCGATAAAGCGGGGGCTTATGGCATTCAAGGCTTTGGCTGCATGCTTGTTAAAGAAATAAAAGGAGACTATTTTTCAGTCGTAGGGCTTCCTGTTTCAAGAACGGTTCGAGAATTAAAAAAGGCTGGATATATAATTCCGTCCCTGCTATAGGTTTTCTTTTTAACGGACTCCCTTTCACCCCAAAAAAGGGAGGTATACCATGCAGAAACAGTCATTAATGATTAGGGACTTTCCACAGGATGAGCGTCCAAGAGAACGCTTTATTCAAAATGGCCCGAAAAGCTTGGCAAATCATGAATTAGTAGCGATATTGCTAGGCACAGGAACAAAGGACGAATCTGTCCTGCAGTTATCAAACAGGCTGCTGACCCATTTTGATGGACTTAGACTTCTAAAGGACGCATCATTAGATGAGATGACCTCTATCAAAGGAATTGGAACGGCAAAAGCTATTCAGCTTCTTGCTGCTGTAGAACTTGGCAGAAGAATTACAAATCTTAATTATAATGAAAGATACACCATCCGCTCGCCTGAAGATGGCGCAAAATATATGATGAACGATATGCGCTTCCTTTCACAAGAACACTTCGTTTGTTTATACCTGAATACAAAAAATCAAGTAATCCACAAGCAAACTGTCTTTATTGGAAGTCTGAATGCAAGTATTGTGCACCCGAGGGAGGTGTTCAAAGAGGCTTTCAGGCGATCCGCTGCCTCTATTATTTGCCTGCATAATCATCCGAGCGGCGATCCCGCACCAAGCAGGGAAGATATTGAGGTGACCAAAAGGCTGGTTGAGTGCGGAAAAATTATCGGGATTGAAGTTCTTGACCACCTTATTATCGGCGAGAATAAATTCGTCAGCCTTAAGGAAAAAGGTTATTTATAACACTATGTTTTTATTTGACGATAGGCTATAATATTGTTTATGCTTTTTTAGTCAACAAAAAATAATCGACAATAAATAAGATTTTCTTTGAATATTTTGAATAATTACCTTATCTATTGAAATGCATTTCGTATCAGAAAGGGAGATACAGCAATGTTTGGAACAAAGGATCTTGGAATTGATCTAGGAACGGCTAATACACTTGTATATATTAAGGGGAAGGGGATTGTTGTCAGAGAGCCCTCTGTCGTTGCCTTGCAAACAGATACCAAAAATATTGTCGCGGTTGGAAATGATGCGAAAAACATGATCGGCCGGACACCTGGAAATATTGTGGCACTTCGCCCAATGAAGGACGGGGTTATCGCTGATTATGAAACAACAGCTGTAATGATGAAATATTATATCAAGCAGGCTGTGAAAAATAAAAGCGTATTCTCAGGAAAACCGTATGTGATGGTTTGTGTACCATCAGGGATAACCGCAGTTGAACAGCGTGCAGTCATTGATGCAACAAGGCAAGCTGGCGCAAGAGATGCTTATCCAATTGAGGAGCCGTTTGCCGCAGCTATCGGTGCGAATCTGCCTGTTTGGGAGCCAACAGGAAGCATGGTTGTTGATATTGGCGGTGGAACTACCGAGGTTGCCATTATTTCTTTAGGCGGCATCGTAACAAGCCAATCTGTTCGCGTGGCCGGTAATGATATGGACGAGGCAATCATTAATTATATCCGCAAAACCTACAATCTTTTAATTGGAGATCGGACAGCTGAGATGATTAAGGTCGAAGTTGGATCAGCTGGAGACCCTGAGGGAATTGAAAACATTGAAATTCGTGGACGGGATCTTTTGACAGGGCTTCCGAAAACAATTGAAATCACAGCTAAGGAAATCGCCAAAGCACTTCATGATACAGTCTATTCGATTGTTGATGCTGTAAAGGTAACCCTTGAAAAGACTCCGCCAGAGCTTGCTGCAGACATTATGGATCGGGGAATTGTGCTGACCGGAGGAGGCGCTTTGCTTCGTAATTTGGACAAGGTCATCAGTGAAGAAACACATATGCCTGTATTGATTGCCGAAAATCCGCTTGACTGTGTAGCGATTGGCACTGGAAAGGCATTGGATCATATTGATCTTTTCAAAAACAAGGCAAAAGATTCCCGTTAAATGTGTAATAAGATTAATAGCGTAAAGAAGCCCATTCACTTTTTTCTTGGTGATTGGGCTCCCTTCGTGTTTTAGTGAGGTATAAAAAAATTAGAGGTGTAGAAAATGCCACAGTTCTTCTTGAATAAACGCCTGATTATTTTGCTTGTCAGTATTATTATTCTCGTGGCATTAATTGGGTTTTCTTTGAAGGATCGAGAACAGTTAAGCTGGCCTGAACAATTTATAAAGGATACAACTGGCTGGGTGCAAACGGCTGTATCCCGTCCAATCCACTATGTATCTGGATTTTTTGAAAATGTGAAAGATTTGCAGAATACATATACGGAAAATAAGGAATTAAAAAAGCGGCTAGATGAGCTTGCGCGTCTTGAATCAGAAGTGCAAATGCTGAAAAAAGATAATGCAGAGCTTCGGGAAATTCTTGATAAGAAGGATTCACTTAGTGCCTTTGAGCCAATCCAAGCCACCGTGATCGGCCGTAATCCAGATCGCTGGAATGAGCTTCTAATAATTAATAGAGGGACAAAGAATGGAATCGAGAAAAATATGGCTGTGATTACTGCCAATGGATTAATTGGAAAAGTAACCAATAGTCAAAACTTCACATCAACGATTCAGCTGTTAAGCTCTATGGATCCCAAAAACAGAATTTCTGCAGAAGTGCAGGCAGATGGAAAAAGCTATTTTGGATTAATTGAGGGATATGATAAGGAAAAAGGACTATTGCTCTTAAAGCGTATTCCATCTGATGCAAAAATTGAAAAAGGCCAAAATGTTATCAGCTCTGGAATGGGCGGCGTGTTCCCAAAAAATCTTCCAATAGGAAAAGTCACAGAGGTTGTGCCTGCAGAGTATGGTTTGACACAAACAGCCTATGTGAAGCCAGGCGCGAATTTTTATGATATTGAACATGTCATGGTTGTCAAAAGAAGTGCACTTAAGCCAGAGTTAGAAGATATGATTGATGCAGAGGAGGAGGAGCTTTGAGAAAGGTTATTCTTCCTCTCTTGTTAATTTTGCTCTTTGTGGGCGAAAGCGTGTTTGTAGAGCTGCTGCCGGCTGATATTTTTGAAGGGAAATTTATTCTTGTTCCGCGATTTTTACTTATTGCTTTATTGTTTTTAACATTATATGGTCCAAATAGGTATGGATTGATTTACAGCCTTATTTTTGGATTATTATTTGATGTTGTTTACACAGGCATTATTGGTATATATTTGTTTATGTTCCCTATTGTGGCTTATCTAATTTCGAAGTTAATGAAAATATTGCAGACTAACATTTTCATGGTGTCGTTTGCTTGTCTTTTTGGGGCCGCGATTCTTGAAATTGGTGTTTATGAGATGAATTTTCTAATTCATAAGACGGATATGAACTTTTCCAATTATCTATCATCGCGTTTATGGCCAACACTTATTTTAAACCTTGGATTTATCATCTTAACCGTTTATCCTTTTAAGAAGCACTTCAGCAAATTAACAGAGAGCTTGGAGACGTGAATCTTTTTCTTTATATTCTCCTGATTCCATGTGGTCCTCCAAGCTCTTTTCTAAACAAAAATGCAAATCAAAAATCACAAAAATTATTTTAGAAAAAAGGAATATGACCAAATAATGTCGAATTCTTTTTATTTAGAGGTGCGCACTTTTTTGATGAATATCTAAAAAGGGGACGCTATGTGTTTCATTTGAGGTGAACAGCTTGATATGAATAATAAATTTCAAAATGTAACGATTAAAGGAACAAAGGATGGGCTGACACTTCATCTTGATGATCGTTGCGCGTACGAGGATTTAAAAAAAGAAATCGATTATAAACTTTCAGAAAGCTCAAAATCCCGTGATAACCATCTCATTCGAGTAAAGGTTCAGGTTGGCAATAGATATTTATCCCAGGACCAGGAAGAGGAATTAAAGGATTTAATTCGGCAAAAGAAAAACTTAGCAGTTGATTCCGTTGTTTCGAATGTTATCACAAGGGATGAAGCAGAAAAATTAAAAGAGGAAGAACAAATAGTGCCTGTGACAAGAATCGTGCGATCTGGCCAGGTTCTTCAAGTCCCTGGAGATTTGCTGCTGGTTGGTGATGTGAATCCTGGAGGTACGGTCATTGCCGGGGGAAATATTTTTGTAATGGGTTCATTAAAAGGAATCGCTCATGCTGGTTTTAACGGAAATAGAGAAGCAATCGTCGCTGCATCGGTTATGAAGCCTTCGCAAATACGGATTAGTGATTGTATTACAAGGGCACCGGACCAGTATTCTGATGAGGAAAAACGGGAAATGGAATGTGCGTACATAGATGAAAACAATCAAATTCATGTTGATAGATTGCAAGTTTTAATGCATCTTAGACCGAATATTACAAGAATGGAAGGGGGATACTAGGATGGGAGAAGCAATTGTGATCACATCCGGTAAAGGAGGGGTCGGTAAGACAACGACTTCTGCCAATTTAGGTACAGCTCTAGCCTTGCAGGGAAAGAAGGTTTGTCTTGTTGATACAGATATTGGTCTGCGAAATCTAGATGTTGTTTTGGGACTTGAAAACAGAATTATCTATGACCTTGTCGATGTACTGGAAGGCCGCTGCAAGGTCCACCAAGCACTTGTAAAAGATAAGCGTTTTGATGATTTGCTCTATTTACTGCCAGCCGCTCAGACAAGTGATAAAACGGCAGTTTCCCCTGAACAAATGAAGGAATTGGTCAATGGACTAAAGCAGGACTATGATTATGTCATTATCGACTGTCCAGCTGGTATTGAGCGCGGATACAAAAATGCTGTGGCTGGTGCTAATAAGGCTATTGTAGTCACTACACCAGAGGTTTCTGCCGTTAGAGATGCCGATCGAATTATCGGTCTTCTTGAAAAGGAAGAACATGTTGAACCGCCAAAGCTGATTATTAACAGAATCCGCAATCAAATGATGAAGAATGGGGATATGCTTGATGTTGACGAAATCGCTGCCCACCTTTCCATTGATTTAATCGGGATTGTCGCAGATGACGATGAAGTCATCAAGGCATCTAACCATGGCGAGCCCATAGCTCTAAATCCTAACAGCAAAGCATCTATTTCTTATCGAAATATTGCCCGCAGAATCCTGGGAGAGTCTATTCCTCTTCAGTCGCTTGAGGACGAGCAGCAAAGCGTCTTTTCGAAAATCAAAAAATTCTTTGGTGTAAAATAAATGCATTTAAATGTCAGGGACTCCCCTGGCATTTTTTTATGGAGCGGACATAGTGCTTGTCTCTGGCGGACAGGGGGACAGGCACCGTGTCCCGAAGATGATTTTTCTCTATCCAGTCATACTCTTTTGGGACAACTCATAGACTTGTACAAAGGAATTGATGAGGAATGGTGGGGAGTATATGAGATCACGAGCAGACGATATTCGAAAGCGGGTGGCACGCAGAAAGAGAGAGCGCGACAGGGTGAAGAAAAACGTTCAGAACCGGGTCATGTGGCCGGAAGATGAGGAGCGCTATGGATTCAGCAAAATGGCCTCATATGAAGGGGAAAGCGGTGAAGGAACTCATCCGCTTTTTAACAAGGAATGGTTTCTATTTAAGATACTGGCATCGGCCTGTCTGTTCTTATTGATTGCAATCATGTTTAAAAATGGAGCTTCAGCCCTTGATCCTGCGAGAAATTTCGTGAAAAATACCATGGAAAATGACTTTCAATTCGTGGCTGTGGCGAATTGGTATGAGGAAAAATTCGGCAAGCCTCTGGCCCTCCTGCCCCTATCAGACGATAAAAAGGATGGAGAGGACAAAACGCAATCCATTGATTATGCCCTGCCTGCTTCGGCAAAGATTCTTGAGGACTTTCGGGAAAATGGCCAAAGAATTACGATTGAAACGGAAAAAGATGCCCCTGTACAAGCTATGAGTGAAGGTCTTGTCAAGTTTGCCGGGAAAAAGGATGGCTTTGGAAAAACAGTCATTATCAAACATGCAGATAATAGTGAATCATGGTACGGCCATTTAGAAGAGATAAATGTAAGTCTTTACGAGTATGCCGAAAAAGGAAAAGAGCTTGGGAAATCAACAAATATGAAGGATGGAACGAAGGGGTCCTTTTATTTCGCGATTAAAAAAGGAGATGACTTCGTCGACCCTATACAGGTGATACCATTTGATTAAAATTGCTGGATTGATAAAATATATTCATATTCATCCGCTCTTATGGGCGATTATTGGACTGGCTGTTGCAACCGCACATTTTTTAGAGTTGTCTCTTTTATTGCTGATAATTTTTGTACATGAAATGGGGCATGCGGCTGCAGCGTCTTTTTTTTCGTGGAGAATTAAGAGGATCTCCCTGCTGCCTTTTGGTGGTGTTGCGGAAATGGACGAGCATGGAAACAGGCCATTGAAAGAGGAAGTCATTGTTATTTTATCAGGTCCGCTTCAGCACCTTTGGATGATGGGATTGGCTTTTTTGCTTATGGAGTTTTCTCTCATTCATGATGGGATCTACCTGTTATTTATCCAGTTTAATCTAATGATTCTTCTTTTTAACTTACTGCCAATCTGGCCGCTGGATGGCGGCAAGCTTGTCTTCCTGTGGCTTTCTTTTCACCGCGCTTTTCCGGATGCACATCAAAAAGCATTGCAGGTGTCTATTGGGGCAGTGCTCTTATTTATCATTTCTGTTTTGATTATTAGTCCTATCCAATTAAACATTTGGGTGATCTTGGCTTTTTTGCTATTTTCCCTGTATCATGAATGGAAACAGAGCAGATATGTTTTCCTTCGTTTTCTCCTTGAACGGTATTATGGAAATACGAGCGAGCTGCGAGCATTAGTACCGATCATTGTCGCAGAGGATGAAATGATCATTCATGTTTTGGAGAAATTCCGCAGAGGATGTAAACATCCTATTATCATTGAAAAGGACGGCAAGGAAACAGGCAGTTTAGATGAAAATGAGCTGCTGCACGCTTATTTTACTGAAAAAATGGTGACTTCACCGATTAGTGATTTATTGTATTCCTATTAAAAGCGAGGCTACACGATTGTATAAATTAATTATCAACCATCTCACAAGGGAAAAACGATTTGCATTGCTCGATGGCGATGCGCCAATCAAGCTTTTTATTGACCAGCCGAAACACCATTCTAGTGTGGGCGATATTTACCTCGGAAGAGTAGAAAAGGTGCTGCCAGGAATGAATGCTGCCTTTGTTGATATCGGCGAGGGGAAAAATGGATATTTGCACCGGGATAAGCTTGTCGCTTTTGTCCAGCGCAAGGAGGAACATTTGAGTCAACAGATTACCTCCTTCGTCCATCAAGGTGAAAAGCTTCTGGTTCAGGTCGAAAAGGATGCGGCTGGAACAAAAGGGCCGCGACTGACAAACATAATCGAGCTTACTGGCAATCATTTGATTTACATGCCAGAGGGCAAGTATATCGCCATATCAAAAAAGATTGCCGATAGCCGTATTCGAAAGAAGATACGGCTTTTTGGCCTTCAATTAAAAGAAGAGCAGGAAGGGCTTATTTTCCGCACCTCATCTGAAGCCGAATCTGATAGCGTCATTGCTGATGAATTATCCAATTTACGAGCAGAATATGAAAAGATTTTGCAAAAAGCACGATCAATGAAAAAGCCTGGAAAGGTGTTGGAGCAAAATGCCTTTTTAGATGAACTGCTCAGGGAAATAAAAAAGCTGGATTCTGGTGAAATTCTTACCGATGACCTAAGCTTAAAAAATCTTCTGCAAAAACATACAGAGATTCCGATTAAATTATACACCGGCAAGGAGAATATTTTTTCTGCCTATAAGCTTGACTATGAAATTGAAAAAGCGCTAAAGCGCGTGGTTTGGCTAAATAATGGTGCATATTTGATTTTTGATGAAGCAGAAGCTTTAACAATTATTGATGTGAATACAGGAAAATTTTCTGGCAAAAATGATCTGCAGGAAACGGTTGTTAAAACCAATGAATGGGCTGCCGCTGAAGCTGCAAGGCAAATCCGCCTTCGTGATATTGCCGGCATGATTTTAATTGATTTTATTGATATGAAAGACGATCAAGACAGAAAGCATATCATGGATATCATAGAGGCAGAGCTGAAAAAAGATGACAGACGGACAAATGTTATCGGCTTTACCCCGCTTGGAATTCTTCAGCTGACCCGCAAGAAAACCAAACAAGCCATGTCAGAGGCATTAACAGTTAAATGCCCTTCCTGTGATGGAACTGGAAGGATTCTCAGCCCGGAAACGCTCGTGTTCCGCCTGGAACGTGAACTGTGGGAGCACCGTGGAGGAGATGCTGAAGCTGTGCTGATTGAAGCTTCAGAAGATGTAGAGAGAATTTTTTCTGGTGCAGATAAGGTTCATAAAAAAAGAATAGAAGAAATGCTCCAGCTTGAAGTCATTTTTCATGTTGAAAAATCAGCTCTTCCCTACTATGAAATCAGGCGGTTTGGTAATACTGCGGACCTTATGATTGGAGCAAAAATCAACTTCTAGTATGAAATTTCCGCATTGACATGTTATGATGGATTATGATAATATTTTCATGTTATATCTGTAGCACCCGTGCTACAACCGCGCAGAACAGGTCTTAAGCTTTTGCTTTTGCAAAACGCCTGGGATGGCGAGTCTTAGTCTAAGAGGAGGTGCAGTTCATGTACGCTATTATTGAAACTGGTGGTAAACAAGTACGTGTAGAAGAAGGTCAAGCTATCTACATCGAAAAATTAAACGCTGAAGCTGGAGAAACAGTTACTTTTGATAAAGTTCTTTTCGTTGGAGGAGACCAAGTGAAAGTAGGAAGCCCTGTTGTTGACGGAGCTACTGTTACAGCTAAAGTTGAAAAACAAGGCCGTTCTAAAAAGGTTATTGTTTACAAGTACAAAGCGAAGAAAAACTATCACAAGAAGCAAGGTCATCGTCAGCCATACACTAAAGTTGTGATTGAAAAAATCAACGCTTAAGGTATAAAGATGATCGAAGTTACGATTTATCGTAATCATTCCGGTATCATTCAATCATTTGTAATCAGCGGTCATGCTTTTTTTGCTGAAAGAGGAAAAGATATTGTCTGTGCAGGTGCATCAGCTGTATCTGTCGGTTCAATTAATGCCGTGCATGCCCTTACCGGCATCACTCCAGAAATTGAGCAGGGCGACGGTTTTCTCCGCTGTACCATTCCGGAAAATCTTCCGAAGGATGTACACGAGAAAATTCAGCTTCTTCTTGAAGGAATGGCTGTCTCATTGCAGACCATTGAAGAGGAATACGGACAGAATATAAAAATTACCTTCAAAGATCAGGAGGTGGAATAAATGTTATTGAAATTAGACCTTCAGTTGTTTGCGTCTAAAAAGGGAGTAGGTTCTACAAAGAACGGCCGTGACTCTATCTCGAAGCGTCTTGGCGCTAAGCGTGCAGACGGACAATTCGTAACTGGCGGATCCATTCTTTACCGTCAGCGCGGAACAAAGATCTACCCTGGAGTAAACGTTGGAAAAGGCGGAGACGATACACTTTTCGCGAAAGTGGACGGTGTTGTTAAATTCGAACGTCTTGGACGCGACCGCAAGCAAGTAAGCGTATATCCTGCAGCTCAAGAAGCATAATGATGGAAGGAAAACTCTAACCATAAGGTTAGAGTTTTCTTTTTGGCCTTTGAGTGTAAAGCATTAAAGCATTGGGGGACAGGCCCCCGATAGTGTAAAGCATTAAAGCATTGGGGGACAGGCCCCCAGTGATGTAAAGCGCTAAAGCAATCTGGGTTCATATGGTTAAAATATGATTACGAATTTTGACTTTTTTGTTATACTTACATAAAAGCGGTTTTTTCGCAAGATTGAATCTTCACTCCCAGCGAGATAAGAGATAAATAGAAAAAATCAGTGTAGGAGTGCATATATGAAAACAGATTGGAGTCCGGTCGAGGTGCTGCGGTATGCACGCCATGATTGGTTAAACAAAATTCAGCTCATTAAGGGCAATTTGTCTCTTAATAAAATTGACAGGGCAAATGAAATTATTGACGAAATTGTCAGTGATGCGCGTGAGGAGGCAAACCTCACTAATTTGAATTTGCCGAGGTTTGCCACCCTGCTGCTTACATATAATTGGAATAACCAGCGCTTTCAGGTAGACTATGAAGTATTGGATGTTTTGAAATGTGAGTACATAGATGATGAGGGACTGGCTCAATGGACAGATGATTTTTTTGCTTGTTTAAATGCTTCTATTAAACCTTACTATGAAAATCATTTAACAGTGACAATAGACCCGCAATTGACAGGAACCCGTTTCTTTTTTGATTTTAGAGGGATAATAACAGATATAGGCCAGATTGAGGAATTCCTGTCAAGGGATGGATTTCTTGCGGTTGTCAATCAGGAAATTTCTGATTATGAGCTGTCACTTGAAGTGTTCTTCTCCTCAAAATAGCGGCCAAAAAAAGTTACATATTGAAACAATGTTCTTGCTGTTACCAGAGATGGATCAGCCAAGACAGGAGGAGTTATATGTTTGTTGATCGTGTAAAAGTGTATGTAAAAGGCGGAGATGGAGGCAATGGAATGGTTGCCTTTCGCCGGGAAAAATATGTTCCAAAGGGCGGTCCTGCCGGAGGAGACGGCGGTAAAGGCGCAGACGTGGTCTTTAAAGTTGATGAGGGCCTGCGCACCTTAATGGATTTCCGCTATCAAAGACATTTTAAGGCACCCCGCGGAGAGCACGGGATGTCTAAAAATCAGCATGGTAAAAATGCCAAAGAAATGGTTGTAAAAGTTCCTCCAGGCACGGTAGTGACGGATGCAGAAACCAATGAGGTAATCGCCGATCTTACCGAGCATGGACAAAGTGCAGTCATTGCAAAAGGCGGGCGCGGAGGAAGAGGCAATTCCCGGTTCGCTACACCGGCAAATCCAGCTCCTGAGCTTTCAGAACACGGGGAGCCTGGTATTGAAAGAGAAGTCGTTCTTGAATTAAAGCTACTTGCTGATGCTGGTTTGGTCGGGTTTCCAAGTGTAGGAAAGTCCACCTTGCTTTCCGTTGTTTCTTCAGCAAAGCCTAAAATTGCCGAATATCATTTTACAACCATTGCCCCGAATCTTGGAATGGTTGAAACAGATGATGGACGCAGCTTTGTGCTGGCTGATTTGCCAGGTCTTATAGAAGGTGCACACTCAGGGGTAGGCCTAGGCCATCAATTCCTGCGTCATATCGAACGGACAAGGGTTATTGTTCATGTGATTGATATGGCAGCAACAGAAGGAAGAGATCCTTATGAAGATTTTATAACCATTAATAAGGAATTAAAAGAATACAATTTGAGGCTGATGGAAAGACCGCAAATTATTGTAGCGAACAAAATGGAAATGCCTGAGGCTGAAGAGAATTTAGCGAAATTTAAAGAACAAATCCAAGAGGACTATCCGATTTTTCCAATATCAGCAATTACACGCCAAGGCTTGAGAGAACTGTTATTTGCCATTGCTGATAAAATAGAAGAAACTCCTGAATTCCCGCTGCATGAGGAAGAGGAGGAGACAGGAGTTCATCGTGTTCTTTATAAGCATGAGGCAGAACAGAAGGAATTTGAAATTACGAGAGATCCAGCCGGTACATTTGTTGTAACTGGTGATGCAATTGAAAAGCTCTTTAAGATGACTGATTTCACAAGGGATGAATCCGTCCGCCGCTTTGCCAGACAGCTTAGGGGTATGGGGGTTGATGAAGCCTTGCGTGAAAAAGGAGCAAAAGATGGGGATACAGTCAAGCTGATGGACTATGAATTCGAGTTTATTGAGTAACCTCTAAGGTTAATGGGGTGGGGGAAATGAGACAGGCTAAAATTGATAAAAAGTTTTTCCTTGTTCGTGAAGATGTCTTACCGGAGGCCATGAAAAAAACATTGGATGCAAAGGAAATGATCGAACGCGGAAAGGCAGAATCCGTTTGGGATGCCGTACAAAAGGTTGATTTGAGCAGGAGCGCCTTTTATAAATACAGGGATACGGTATTTCCATTCCATACGGTTGTAAAGGAAAAATTAGTTACTTTATTTTTCTATTTGGAAGATCGTTCAGGGACCTTGTCACATCTGTTAAGTGTTGTGGCATCTGCAGGGTGCAATGTATTGACCATTCACCAGACGATTCCGCTTCAGGGAAGAGCAAACGTCACCCTCTCATTAAATGTTACGGAAATGGGCATTGAATTTGATGAGCTGCTTGCTCGCTTAACAAAATTAGAATTTGTGGAAAAAGTAGAGGTGCTTGGATCTGGTGCATAATGGCTGCCAGATTCAGCACCTTTTTTTTGGCAAATTTTTTTAAAGTAAAAGGTTAAAAAAATTCGCACATCCATAGGCTAAAGTGGTAAAGTGTATATAATAGATTAAAGGGAGAGATGATCATGAGAATTGGCTTTTTAGGGCCGAAAGCAACATTTTCTGACATTGCTGTCCGAGAAATGTTTCCAGCTGAAGAGTCAGTGCCCTATACAACAATTCCCAAATGTTTCGATGCTATTGTGGATGATGAAATTGATTTAGCGGTGGTTCCCATAGAAAACGCATTAGAAGGATCTGTAAATATTACGCTTGATTATTTAATCCATGAAGTGGATTTGCCAATCATCGGTGAAATTACTTGTCCGATTCGTCAGCATTTTATGGTACACCCTCAAAACAAGGATAAATGGAAAGAAACTGGCATTGTTTATAGCCACTCACATGCGATTGCCCAGTGCCATAAATTTTTACATAAAGAGCTGAAGGGGATTCCCTGCGAAAATACAACATCTACCGCAGCAGCGGCTCAATATGTAAAGGACCATCCGAATTTATTAGCTGGAGCGATTGCAAACGAACTGGCTGCAGAGGAATATGGACTGGAGATTGTCAGCAGAGATATTCATGATGCCAAACATAATCATACACGATTTATAATCATTTCTAAAAAGGCGCAGCCATTAAAGGAAGATCGCCCAATATTTAAAGGGCATAAGACAACATTAATGATTATGCTGCCTTCAGACCGGTCGGGTGCCCTGCATCAGGTACTTTCAGCATTTGCATGGAGGAAAATCAACCTTTCTAAAATCGAGTCAAGACCGATGAAAACCGGATTGGGAAATTATTTCTTCATTATTGACGCAGAAATGAAACAAGATGATGTGCTCATTCCGGGAGCAACTGCAGAACTTGAAGCATTAGGCTGTAAAGTGAAAATACTTGGAAGCTACCCATATTTTCAAATTAGCTCAGAAAAATCAAGCGTAGCGATACAGGAATAAATATAGACAAATAAAAGCAGCGGGGCATGTTCTCCGCTGCTTTCGTTTTGGCTGCTGGGATTTTTAAGGACGCTATCATGCTATATGTGGCCTATTCAATTAATATTCCAGCGTTTCTTAAAGCATCAGCTGCTTCATTAATTATTTTCTCTGTCGATGCTGAAATCGTGTGAAGATGGATGCCTTCTGTTAGTTCTGACAAAAAGGCGGCATTGGTTGATTTTACCTTATTCATAAATTGCTTAACTTCTTTGCGATTAGATACCATGATTGATGCGGTTAAATCCCCGTAGACGGGATGTTCAATGGTTACATTCTTTACGGTGACCCCATAGTCAACCAGTATAGTTAATTCTTCCTCAGCTTTTTCCGGACTGTGATTGCAGGCAATGGTACGTTCCACTGTTGCGGATAAGGATGCCTGCTTAAGGTACATATAACCTTGGCTTGTTGCAATGATGGGTTCCCCCTTTGCTTTAAGCAAGGTGATATCGCCAACAATGACCTGTCTGCTTACATTTGTTCTTGCTGCAAGCTCGCTTCCTGTAATTGGCGCACCATTATCTTTTAGCAGCTGAAGAAGTAATTCCCTTCTTTCTTCTCCAAGAATCTTTTTCTGTTCCATTTTGTCATCACCCTTACATCCCAATTATGCCCATTTTATCATATTTGCCGGGCAAAATTAACTAAAGGCACATATGTGAGTTTTTTGCTTGGCCGCCCCTTTTAGAATTTACTATATATCCGTGACGCTATCATAATTTGGATAAATAAAGCATAGATTTTTGTGTAGATTGTTAGCAATTTGCCCATTTTGTCATACACTATATGGACTTATGACTAGGAGGGAAAATCAGAGTGAAGATCCATATCGTACAAAAAGGGGATACGCTTTGGAAGATCGCCAAGAAGTACGGCGTTGATTTTGAAGAGCTGAAAAAGATGAATACACAGCTCAGCAATCCTGATATGATTATGCCCGGAATGAAAATAAAAGTTCCATCAGCAGGGGGTTCCATAAAGAAAGAAATGCCGCAAGGGACCATGCCTCAGGCTAACATCAACATGGGTGCTAAGAAAGAAATGCCAAAAACAATGCCGATGGCCCCGCCAAAAGAAATGCCAGTAAAAGAAACGCCAGTAAAAGAAACGCCAATGGAGGCACCACCAAAAGCGGAGGTACCAAAAGAAATACCAAAAGAAATACCAAAAGTGGTTGCACCAAGCGTTGAAATTCCAAAAGAAGTTCCCGCAAAGCCATTCATTCCTAAGATGCCCCAGCCAATTATCCCGGAGATCGATATAAATAACTACTATATGATGAATATGGCCAATTTGTCTGTCCAGCAGCAGGCGGCGCCAAAGGCTCCTGTGCTACCTCCAAAACCGGTAAATATTCTTCCGGAAGTAAAACAGCCAAAACCAGTAAATATCCTACCGGAAGTAAAACCTGCAAAAGAAGTAAAACCGATAAAATCCGTAAAACCGGTAAAATCCGTAAAACCAGCTGCAGAGGAAGTACAAGAAATGTCCGAAATGGAATCATACGAAGAAGTTCAAGGAGGGTATTATCAGCCAATGTATCCACATCAACCAAGTTTTTATCCAGTTGCCCCAGTAAATCCATGCTCATGCTGCGGCGGCTATGGCGGCTATCATCAGCCAATGCCAATGCCGATGCCAATGCCTGCATACGGTCAGGTTCAAGGGGCACAAATGATGCCAATGCCGCAGCAAATGCCAAATCTGGCACCACAGTATGGCGTGGCTGGGGTACAGGATTATGGATTTGAGGAGTCATCATCCTCTTCCTCTTCTGAAATGATGCAGCACCATATGCAGGCAATGCCGTATGAGTATGGGAAGCATCCTCTTCCTCAAATGCCTGGAACGGTAATGGGAGTGGAAGAAATGGAGCAGCCTGCATTTAATGCACCGGCTATGGAAATGCCTCAATTCTATCAGCAGCCAATGATGGAATATAATCCAGCAATGCCAGGAACAGGATATTATGGACAAATGCCATATGGTCAGCCAGGGGCAGAAATGATGCAAGTGCAGGGGGTTCAAGAATCTCCAGAAATGCCGCAAATGCCGTTGTACACACCTGAAATGCAAACCCCATATATGCCTGAGGCAGTGGGATCGCAATCAGGATGTGGCTGCGGCGATCCAGCGGGAATGCCGGGAGGCTATGCACCAGGCTATCCAATGGGAGGTTATCCAGCGGGAATGCCGGGAGGCTATGCACCAGGCTATCCAATGGGAGGTTACCCAGCGGGAATGCCAGGAGGCTATGCACCAGGCTTTCCGGGAGCACTTCCAACAGGAGGATTTCCTGCACCTGGCGGCTATGCCGCACCAGCTGGCGTTGCTCCAGGATATGCGATGGGACCTCAATTCCAAGCACCTTATGCACCACAAATGGGCTTTGGCCAGCCATATATGAATCCATATGGAACTGAATTTGCCGATGGTTATGCTTTTGGTATGCCGCGCGAAGATGATGAAAGCAGTGAATATGACGTATAAACATGGAGGAGACGATTTATATCAAAATCGTCTCTTCTCCTATTTGCAAAAGCAGTTGAAGGTAAAGATTAACGAGATGAAGCCAATTAGAAAAAATGTATATTTTATCGAAGGAGAAAATATAGAGTTTATTTTAAAAGGCTTCTCCTCTTATCAAAGGTACATGAACCAAAATGATCTTTCAGAAGCATTACTAAAAGAAGGATTTTCTCAAACCTATTCATTTTACCAACTGGCAAATAGCCCCCCGTTATTTTTTGAAAAAAAGTATTACGGTACGATTGAATATTTGCAGCCCTCGGAGGAAAGCTTTACTTACAGTGAAGAAAAGCACCAAAAGGAAGCTCTTGACCTTTTAGCAAGATATCATACGGCAACAGAAAAACTAACAGAAACTTTTAAAGACCGGCTTTCTGTTTTTAAGCAAGTGGATAAATGGGTGGAGCGGACATCAATTTTTTTAAGTCATTTGCCTGTTGTCCGATATTATGTCCAGAAAGAGATTATTAATGAATTGCTGTATTGGGCTGATTGGTCATTAAAAGGAATCCGCCAAGAAGGTCAAATGTTTAAAAAGGGGAAGAAAGTAATATTGCATGGGGATGTTGCTCATCATAATTTTCTGCGGGGGAGAAATAATCAGTTATATTTGATTGATTTTGATCTCATCAGTCTTGGAACACCTCATTGTGATTATCTGCAATTTGCCAACCGAATTCTGCCAAATTTAGACTGGTCTTTTGAAAAATTATCCTCATTCGATAGAATGGCTCCATATTTACATGAAAAAGGCTTTATATACGGTCTGGGATTTCCAACTGATATCTTCCGCGAATGGAATCGGGCAATACGGGATAGGACTTATTTATCAAATGAGGATAAAATTAATCAGCTCCTGGAGATTACTGTTTCCCAATTTAAGGCTAGACAGGAATTCTTTAAAGAACTGAAGAACCAAATAGCTGGTGGTTACTGACAGAATGAAAGCCCCCTTTAGCTGACAAACTATTAGTGAGCATATTGCTCACTTTTTGCAGCAAACGAAGGGGGTTTTCGTTTGAAAAAGAAACTGGCCGTTTTTCCGATTGCAGCTGTTATGTCTTTTGGCTTAATCGGCTGCGGTGCCAATAATCAATCCGCAAGCCAAGATGGTTATACAGATACCTTCGAGCCTGTTGGCTACTATTCAAATGAAAATCATCAGAAGAACAATGGCGGGAATGCTCGCCTGTTAGATGGTGCTGACAATGATGGGCCGATGGTTGAATGGATGGATCATACTTATGGCCTTGAAGGGCAAGATACCAATCGGTATGATCAAATAACGGGGTTAAATCAGGATTTAACCCAAAGAAAGCAAAACAGGCTTTTCCACCGGGATGATCAAAATTTCCACGGCCATTTAGGCTATGATCAAAAAAGGGCGAGAAGTTCTTACTTTGTGAACTATGACGGAAACCTGGTGGAAAAAATTAATAGTGCAGCCAAGGTTGAAAATGTCGAAGGGGTTAAAAGTATCGTTCAGGGTGACCAAGTCCTAATTGCTTTGAAATTAAAAGACAGCAAAAAGGAAAGGGAAACCGTTGAAAAGGTACAAAGGGCTGTACAGCCATATCTAAATGGAAAAATAAGCAGAGTTGTTACAAACCCAAGCCTGTATTATCGAGCAAAGGTTATTGATAATGACTTAAAAAATGGCTGGCACAGGGAATATTAGATTGGACATGGCCGATTGTGCCAAGGGTTCGAATCTGCGGTGCTTGCCCTAAAACAATAAATAGAAGGGCAGTCTCCCCAAGCGGTAAAGAAATTCCGCCTGAGGGAGCTGTCCTTTTTATGTGTGTAAAATATCTAATATACGTTTTAGTTCACCCGCTGGTACTTGGCCAGGTGCAGATGTTTTTTTCGCAGCCCCAAAAGTGAGAGCGGAGCCAAAGATTTCTCCTGCTAATCGGCTGATGACTCCTAAAGGCCCCATCGACATAGTAATGATAGGTCTATCAGCATATTTTTCATTCATTGTATTTGTTGCATCCAGCAATGTTAATACATCAGCTGGAGTTTGCGGCATTACTGCGATTTTTGCAATATCTCCGCCAAGCTCCTGAGCCTTTTTCAATCGGGATACGATTTCATCCTTTGCAGGTGTCTTGTTAAAATCATGATTGGATAGGATGACCGGAATTTGTTTAGCATGTGCAAATTCCAGCATATTCTTAATATCATCTTCCCTATTAAATAATTCAATGTCGATAATATCAGCCTGTCCTGATTCAACCACAGCTCTATTTATCGAAAAATAATATTCTAAATCAATTTCTTTTTCTCCGCCTTCTTTTAAACTGCGAAAGGTAAAAATAATCGGTACCTCAGGCAGAATGGAGCGTACTTCAGATAATGCCTTCAAAACATGTTCAATTGATTCAACATGATGATAAAAATCTGCCCGCCATTCAACAATATCAAAATCAACTGTTTTTAAATATAAAGCCTCTTCTTGGATCTGCTCCAGCGTACTGCCGACAATTGGAATACAGATTTTTGCCGAACCATCGCCGATGGCAATATTTTTAACGTTAACCGTTCGTTTCATAGCTTTCTCCTAACGCGAAAAAAGTTAAATTTTATCTGAATTTAAGTATTCTAGTATACTTTTTGCAATTCCCTCTGGATTTTGGTTTCCAGTATTGATTTTAAAATGGTGCTGAGAGTAAATGGACTTTCTATTATAAAAAAGCTCTTTCATTTCCGTTTCGGATTTGCCTTGAAGAACCGGACGAGTGTCTAGAATTAGCGGGATTCTTTCCTTCCATTGTTCCCATGGAATGTCTAAATAGATGACAATACAATTTTTCATGCACACTTCTCTGATATCCTCTTGAAGAAATGCCCCGCCGCCTAGGGAAATAACATGCATTTCCTCCTTGCAAAGGCTAGTTACTAATTTCATTTCTTCCTCGCGAAATGTTTGCTCTCCAAATAATTTAAAAATATCTGAGGCAGGCAATTTATATTTTGTTTCTATCTCTTCGTCTGTATCAATAAAGTCCCGGCCGAGAGCGTTAGCGATCATCTTTCCGATGGTGGTTTTTCCAGCTCCCATAAAACCGGTAAAAACTATGCTTTTTTGTGTCTGATAAATAAGCACATTCCCCAACCCCTTTGTCCATATTATAAGCTATTTTTTCATCTTATAAAAAGTTTGAAAAATTCTGTCTATATTTACTGGTTTGTGTCCTTTTTGAGATTTTACCAGATATATTCGATAAAAATCATGAAAATTTGACAAATTAATTATGAAAAATAAAAATTTTTGTTGAAATCAAATTTTGTATTATTGTATACTTGTCCTACAAGTCAGTCAATTTTACACATAAGGGGGAAGAAATTTGAAACTTAAAAAAAGTTTATTGATGCTTGTACTTTCACTGGTTGTTGTCGTGGCAGCGGCATGCGGCTCTTCAGACGCCGGTTCAGACTCTAGTTCTGGTTCAAAATCTAAGAAACCACAGTTTATCACAATTGCAACCGCTTCCACTGGCGGAACATACTACCCAATTGGTGTTGGTATGGGAAATTTATGGTCTGAGAAATTAAAAGACCAGGGAATTAAAGCAACTGGACAATCTTCAGCAGGGTCAGTTGAAAACATCGATCTAATCAAAAATGGCGAAGCTCAAATGGGTATTCTTCAAGGTTTAATCGGTGCACAGGCTTGGCAGGGAAAAGGAAACTTCGAAGGCAATGCTTATAAGGATCTAAGAAGTATTTCCATGCTATGGGCAAACGTTGAACACTTTGTTTTAATGAAAGACAAAATTAAAGACGGAACAATCGCTGATATCGAAGGAAACAGCTTCTCAGTTGGACCGCAAGCAAGCGGTACAGAGCAATCAACTCTTGTTATGATGGAAGCATTAGGCTTAACAAAAGATAATATCAAACCTGAATACTTAGGCTATGATGATACAATTTCTGCTATGCGTGACGGTCGTTTAGACGGCGGTTCACTTCCTGCAGGTACTCCAGTTGCGGCAATTACAGATATGTATGCAAGTGGTGTTAACGCAGAAGTGCTAGATGTAACTGATGAGCAATTAGATGCCATCAACAGTATTTACAACACATGGTACCGTTTCGATATTCCAGCAGGAACATATCCAAAGGTTGATAGAGTGATTCATACAATCGCACAGCCAAACTTCCTTGCAGTATCAAAGGAACTTGACGAAGAGTTGGTTTACACATTAACAAAGACTCTTTATGAAAATCTGGATGATATGTATAAAGTTCACAACTCTGCAAAAGATATGAGTTTAGAAAATGCTCTTGATGGCCTTCCAGCGCCACTTCATATTGGTGCATATAAATATTTCAAAGAGGCAGGATTGGAAATTCCTGATAACCTCGTTCCTCCAGAGGCAAAGTAAGAAAAATATCACTTATAAGCAGCAAAAGGGGATGGTCCTTACCATCTCCTTTTCAAAAAGAAATCTGCAGCTGCTTTAACTCCTAAACTAAGAAACTACTCGGAAAGAAATGAGGAGGCGAAATTATGGCCCTGTTTAAAAAGAAAAATCAAGACAATGCACTAGTTAATGCCGATAAAGAAGGCGGATCAGGCGTCAGAAAATTATCAGGCATCACTGGGAAAATTGCTGTGGGTGTACCAATCCTAATGTCGCTCTTTGCAATCTATGTCAATGGTTTTACAACTACCCAAGAAATCTACAGAAATCTTATCTTTTTATCATTGCTATTAGTCATGTCATTTATGCTTTACCCTGCTACAAAACGGTCGCCATTAAATAAAGTATCGATTTTTGATTATGTTTTAATGTTTGCCGGATTAGCGGGAACTCTTTATCTATTATTCAATTATACAGTCATTCACGTAGAACGAAATTCACAGGCAATTCCAATAGATTATATTTTTGGTTTGATCGCTATTGTGATCCTTCTTGAAGCGGGACGAAGAACAATTGGCATATTCATTCCATTGCTTGCTGTTATTGCTGTTGTATATGCCGTATACGGCCCGTATTTCCCTGGAATGTTTGCCCATGCCGGCTTTACACCAGAACGTCTTTTATACCGTATTTACATGACAACAGAAGGGGTATTTGGCATGACCCTTTCCATTGCATCCACCTACATTGTTCTTTTCGTTTTATTTGGAGCATTTTTAGGCGTGAGCGGAGCATCCCAGCTGTTTAACGACCTGGCTCTAGCCGTTGCAGGTAAACGCCGTGGTGGTCCTGCACAGGTTGCCGTTCTTTCAAGTGCTTTGACAGGTTCTTTGAGCGGAAGTGCCGTTGCAAACGTTGCAACAACAGGTACTTTTACTATTCCATTGATGAAAAGCATCGGTTTAAAGCCAAGATTTGCAGCAGCCGTTGAGGCAACAGCTTCGACAGGGGGCATGATCATGCCGCCGATCATGGGTGCAGCTGCCTTTATCATGGCTGGATTCCTTGGAGTTTCTTATACAGTTATTATCATGGCTGCCATTATTCCAAGTTTATTTTATTACTCTGCCTTATCCATCGCCATCGATTTAGAAGCGAAAAAGCAGGGGATGAAAGGAATCAGCAAAGAAAGCATTCCACTTGTAAAAGAAGTTTTAAAAGAACGCGGTGTTCTATTGCTGCCTATTATTATCGTTATTGGTACATTGCTTGTTGGAAAAACTGCTATGTTTGCAGGTTTTGCCGGTATCATTTCTGCTATCGTTGCAAGCTGGCTTACTTTTGATAAGTCCAACCGCATTGGCTTAAAGAAAATTACCCAAGCACTTGAAGAAGGCGGAAGAGGCGTTATCCAGGTTGGGGTGGCCTGTGCTGCCATCGGTATTTTAATCGCCGTCGTTACAATGACAGGTCTTGGTTCAACGATTGCCTATAACATTATTGAATTATCAGGCGGGGTTTTATGGATCATCCTGCTTCTAGTCATGGTTACTTGTATTGTTTTAAGTATGGGACTTCCTTCAACTGCACTTTACATTGTTGTTGCTGTAACAGCAGCACCTGCGCTTGTTGAAGCTGGTGTTACTCCGCTTGCAGCCCATTTCTTTGTATTCTGGTTTGGAGCTTTGTCAAACGTAACACCGCCAGTAGCGTTAGCTTCTTACACGGCTGCTGGTATTGCTGGAGCAGATCCAATGAAGACATCATGGACGGCAATGAAGTTAAGCTTGCCTGGATTCATTATTCCATTTATGATTGCCTACAATCCAACACTTGTTATGCAATCAAGTACCGGTGACGGCGTATCCGCTGCAGCAATCATCACCGCGCTTGTAACAGGACTGATTGGCATCTATGCATTGGCCATTGCTATTAATAACTTCTTCTCTATTAAGTTAAATATTTTTGAGAGAATTGTATTTTTAGTGGGTTCCTTAATGCTAATTGACCCAGGCTTCATTACGGATGTAATTGGTATTGGTTTAGTGGCTGTTGCCTTTGCTATTCATACTGTCCGTGCTAAAAAGCATAAAGAAAAGGGTCTATCATCAGGACAGTTAAGTGCTTAAGGAGGAAATAGATGGTTGTTCCTATCGAGAGAAAAAAAGTATCGGAACAAATTCTCGAGCAATTAAAGAAAATGATAAAAGACGAGATATTCCCTCCCAATTCCAAATTGCCTTCAGAGAATGAGCTGGCAAAGATGTTTGGTGTGAGCAGAGCGCCTATTAGGGAAGCATTGAGTGTCCTGGCAGCAAGCGGCATCATCGAGTCACGTCAAGGCGGAGGAAGCTGGGTGAAAGAGATTCGTCTAGTGGACATGCTGGAATCCATCACATTGGACATGGTCCCAGTTGAACACGTATTCGATTTGCTTGAAATGAGATCAATTATTGAGTCGGAGGCGGCAGCACTTGCTGCCTCTAGACACCTTCAAGAAGATATAGAGAGAATTGAAGGTGCCTTAAAGTATTTTAAAGAGACAATGGAAATTGGTAACAAGATTGGCCATGAAGCCGACTTTCAATTTCATTTGGAAATTGTAAAGGCTTCAAAAAACCATTTTCTTCTGCAAAGCGTGGAAAGTCTCTCTGAACTCTATGAAAAATCTCTTGTATTTTCACTAAAGAAAAACCTTGGTTTCCAAAGAAAGCGGGAACAAATTTATCAGGAGCACTGTAATATTGTTCAGGCGATTAAAAACAGAGAGCCTGAAGAGGCTGCAAAGCATATGAAAGTTCATCTGACAAATGTAAGGTTAAAAATCGGAGATCCTAGAGTTTAATTCATTTATTTTCAGAGGGTTTTTATTGAAAATATAGAAATATAAATAAGCACAAATTTTTTTCACCTTACTGGACCACCCAGTAGTCCTCTTGAAGGAGGCCAAAATGAATATAAAACCAATAAAAAGGCGAAAAAGACTTTATCAAGAAGTGATAGAGAGAATCCAGGAGCTTATCAGCGAAGGAAAGATTGAACCAGGTGGCCAGATTCCATCAGAAAGAAAGCTTGCTGAATCTCTAGAGGTTTCAAGATCGACAATTAAAGAGGCTTTTTCGGTGCTCGAGGCAAAAGGAATTGTGACAATTCATCAAGGTGTGGGGGTTTTCCTAATCTCACAGTCAAAAGAATGGATTAGCTCACAGATCCAGTTAATTATCAATGAACAAAATCCCCTCTTACAGGAGTTAATCGAAATACGGCAGGCCATTGAGGGGGATGCCGCTTACTATGCGGCTTTAAGGATTGATGATCAGGGGAAGACCCAGCTGGCAAATGCCTTTAATAAGCTTGTAAAAGCTGAGCAGCTTAAAAAAACAGCAGTGGAAGAGGACTATAACTTTCATCTGGCCATTATAGCTGCATCAAAAAATCGGCTGATGCATGAGTTAATCGGTGTTATTTCAAAGTCAATCAAATCTGCATTATTGCAAAGCCGAAATGAATCCATAAAGTCATCAGAGAAAAATGAAGCCGTCATCATGGAACATCAGGAGATCTATCAGGCAATTATCGACGGGAGAGCAGAAGATGCCCGCAAGGCCATGTGGAATCATTTAAAAGCTGTTTCCAAACGACATCTTAATTAAAGGAGAAATGATATATGGAATTGATTACAGATTCAATTCTGAAAAAAGTAGAAACGATCATTTTCGATAAAAAGAGAATACTAACCGATATCACTGACAGGCATGGCTATGCCTACGATGCCTCCTTCGGTGTATATGTACCAGATCTGGTTTTGCAGCCTGTGTCAACGGAAGAGGTTGTTGGGATTGTTAAGCTGGCTAATGAGCATAAAATCCCAATCTATCCTCGCGGGCGGGGAACATCTTTAAGCGGAGGTTCTTTGGCTGTTGAAGGCGGGATTACCCTAGATTTCTCTTTATGGAACCAAACATTAGAGGTTCGTCCAGACGATCTTATTGCCATTGTTTCACCAGGGGTTATCACAGCAGATATCAATAAAGAAGCAGGCAAATTTGGTCTTATGTATCCGCCAGACCCAAGCAGTTCTCATGTGTCCACCATTGGCGGGAATTTAGCCGAAAATGCCGGGGGACCAAGAGGGCTAAAATATGGCGTGACAAGGGACTATGTACTTGGTTTAGAGGTTGTTACACCTGAGGGAGAAGTCATTCGAACCGGCGGCAGAACGGTTAAAAATGTTACAGGATTTGACCTAACCAAACTCATTATTGGCTGTGAAGGTACATTGGGGATTATCACAGAAGCTACCTTAAGGCTTATTCCAAAGCCTCTGGCAACAAAAACGGTTATGGCTGTTTTTGAAGATATCGTTGATTCAGGAAGAGCGATTTCTACTATTTTAAGATCTGGGATTCTTCCTTCGAAAATGGAGCTGATGGACCAGGAATCCATAAAGGCAGTCGAAGCCTATGAACCTCTTGGACTTCCAACAGATGCAGAAGCTATTCTTTTAATTGAAGTCGATGGACATCCAGATGCTCTAAAATCAGAAGTTGTTAAAGTTGAAGAAAAGTGTATGGAATCTGGAGCAAGAGAGGTTAAAGCAGCACAAACAAGCGAAGAGGAAGCGGAGCTTTGGAGAGCGAGGAAGCTTGTTTCACCAGCGATTGTGCGCATAAAACCGACAAAGATCTCGGAAGACGCAACGGTACCAAGAAGTAAAATTCCTGATATGTTTAAGAGATTAAGAGAAATAAAGGAAAAATATAATATTCACCTGGTCGTTTTTGGCCATGCGGGTGACGGAAACCTGCATCCAAACATCATCGCTGATCAGCGTGACAAAGACGAAATGCTTAGAGTTGAAAAGGCTGTAGAAGAAATTTTTACTGCGGCCATTGAACTTGGCGGAACACTGTCTGGAGAGCATGGCATCGGGGTGATGAAAGCACCATTCATGGAATTGGAGCTTGGCGAAAATGGATTGGATATGATGAAACGAATTAAGCGGGCTTGGGATCCCAATAACATTTTAAACCCTGGGAAGATCTTCCCGAAAAAGGGTCAAAGGCTGGTGCTTCACCATGACAGCTAATATAGCATTACTTGATAAATTAGCTTATAAAGAAACATTTTCCTGTGTGCAATGCGGATATTGCCTTCCATCCTGTCCGACCTATATGACAATGGGAAAGGAAAGCCATTCACCAAGAGGTAGAATTCATCTTGTAAAAATGGCTGCTGAAGGAAAAATCGATATTGAGGCGATGGGACGTGCCATGGATCTTTGCCTAGGCTGCCGTGCCTGTGAAACCGTTTGCCCGACAAATGTAGAATATGGAAAAATCTATGAAACTGCCAAAACCGTGATCACTGAACATGAGAAAAAATCGCGGTCATTTAAAGAAAAGGTCATTCGCAAAGTGGTTCTTGAGCGGGGCTTAAGCAGCAAGGGAATGATGAAGGTTCTGGGAACCGGAATGGATTGGTATCAGAAAACAAAGCTTGATCAAGTTTTCCGAAAGAGCCAGTTAAATAAAATTCTACCTGAATCGATGCGTGAAATGGAATTGATCATTCCGAAAGTCGATAAGTCAAAGCAAATGAGCAGAAAGTATACCATTTTAAAACCGGAAGGAAAACCGGTTATGAGGGTTGCCTTCTTTGTTGGCTGCATTATGGATGCCTTTTTCGGCAGAATCAATGATTTAAGTATGAAGATCTTGCAAAAGGCAGGCTGCGAGGTTTTTTTAATAGAAGAACAGACATGCTGCGGAGCACTGCATCAGCACAGCGGGGAAAGTGAAAAGGCGAAGGAATTGGCAAAGGCAAATATCACGGCCTTTGGAAAATATAATCTTGATTATGTTGTCAACAGCATTGGCGGGTGCGGAGCGATGATGGTGGAATATCATCATCTATTCCATCCAAATGATCCATGGCACAGCCGAGCAAAGGCATTCGCAGAAAAGGCGAAAGATGTCAGCTGGATATTAGATAAGCTGGAATTGCCTTTTGTGAATAACGTGCCTAGAACAGCTGTATACCAGCCTTCTTGCCATTTAAGAAATGTCCAAAAGGTTTCAAGTCAGCCTGTGAATCTGCTTAAGCAGATACCAGAGTTAACCTATGTGAAAATGCCTGAGGAAGATATGTGCTGCGGGTCAGCAGGGATTTATAATATCATTCATTATGATGAGGCGAATGATATTTTAGACCGTAAAATGGGCAATATCAAACCAATAAAACCGGATACAATTGTTACAAGCAACCCTGGCTGCCATTTACAGATGCTGCACGGGGTGCAAAAGGAAGGCTTGCAGGATCAAATCCGGGTGGTGCATATTATTGAATTACTAGCAGAGTCAGTCGGCATTTCAATATAGAGTAGGGGGAAGAAATATGTACGATTACATTATCATCGGCGGAGGAATTGTTGGCCTTTCAACAGGTAAAGCATTACAGGAACGGTTTCCTGCAGCAAAAATAGCTGTCTTAGAAAAGGAATCAGAATTAGCTGCCCATCAGACAGGCCACAACAGCGGGGTTATTCATTCAGGCATATACTATAAGCCAGGAAGCCTAAAAGCAAAGCTTGCCAAGAGCGGCAGCGAATCCATGCGCCTTTTTTGTGAGGAACAGGACATCCAGCATGATATTTGCGGAAAGGTCATTGTCGCTACAAACGAGAAAGAACTTCCTCTTTTAGAAAATCTTTATCAGCGGGGGCTTGAAAATGGTCTTGGCATCAAGAAAATCGGCCAGGAAGAATTGAAAGAGCGGGAGCCCAATGTTAATGGACTTGAAGCTATTCATGTACCAATGGCAGGGATTGTCAATTACAAGCAGGTATGTGTAAGATTTGGCGAAATTATTAAGGAAAGAGGCGGAGACGTCTTATTAAACCAGCGTGTATCATCCATTACTGAAGATGCTGACGGTGTAACCATTGAAACAGATAAAGCGACTTTTAAAGCAAAATACATGATTAACTGCGGCGGTCTTTACAGTGATAAAATTGCTAAAATGGCAGGCTACCATATTGATATGAAGATCATTCCGTTCAGAGGGGAATACTTCCAAATCAAGCCGGAGAGACATTCACTTGTAAATCATCTGATCTATCCTGTTCCAAATCCTGATTTCCCATTCTTGGGTGTGCATTTTACAAGAATGATAGACGGAAAAAGGGATGTTGGTCCAAACGCTGTCTTAAGTTTCCGTAGAGAAGGGTATAAGAAAACAGATATTCATCTAGGCGAGCTTGCAGAAGTCTTGAAATATAAGGGCTTCTGGAAGCTGGCAGGAAAGTATATGAAAGAAGGCGTAGAAGAAATGGTGCGTTCTTTCAGCAAAAAGCAATTTGTTGAAAATGCCCGCAATCTTATTCCAGACTTAAGGGAAGATGACCTAATCCCAGGACCTGCAGGTGTTCGGGCGCAAGCCTTAACTATAGACGGGGCACTTGTCGATGACTTCCAAATTATCAACGGAAAAAACTGCACACACGTCTGCAACGCACCATCGCCAGCAGCAACCGCCTCTATCGAAATCGGCAAAATCGTCGCAGCAGGCATCCCAGAGAAAGCAACTGTAGCACTTTAAAGCATTGGGGGCCTGACCCCCAGTGGTGTAACGCATTAAAGCGATGGGGGCCTGACCCCCGATGCGGTAAAGCGGTAAAGAGATTCGGAAGATAAAAAGGAGGGGCCAGCTCCCTTGTGCGGATTTGTTAATCTGCAGAGGAGGCGGCCCCTTTTATTAGCTGGCTTAAGAAGGTGTCCAGCTGCTTTTTATTTTTATTTTGGAAGGCGATCAGAAGATCCTGAAGTGTCCAGCCGATATTGAGTTCGTCAAGAAAGCCTTGTTTGGCAAGCATTGGGAAGATGCTGTTCCATAATTTGAGGTAATAGTCGTTTTCCAATTGGCTCCCTAAGACATTTATCCATTCAGAAAACCCTTCCCAGAAATCGGTGTTTCGAATTTGTAAAATTGGTTCAGTATGATCCAGTTCAATCGACAGGGATATTATTTTCTCTGCATTTAATAGAGCCATTTCGAAATACTTCTTTAAAGTTTGTTTGTCCATGTATTGGCTGACTATCTGGACAGGAATTAGAAATGGTTCAGGCTGTGATACAAAGGTTCCGCCTCCTTGCTTTGATTCCAAATACCCAAGCATTTCAAGAATTCTTATTGCCTCACGTACAGAGGAGCGGCTCACGCCAAGTAATTCGCTTAGTTTTCTTTCTGGCGGAAGCTTGACACCCTTTTTGAGATTTTCAGTTTGAATATAGTTAACAATTGCCCGAGTCACTTCTTCGAACATTCTCGGGACGGACCGAATTTGATAAATATTTTCCACGTTTGATTCTCCGTTTCGTATGATAATTTGAGTTTAGCAAAAAGAATGGCAAAAAAATAGTATTAGAATAAACCTTGACAGAATTATCTAAATTATTTTATATTTTTTTATGAGGGAAATTTTTTTTAAGATTAATGGTCCGACCATATGATTATGTTTGGTCTAAGCTAAAAGCGGGGGTGCCAGCTAATAAAAGTTAATTATTCCGGTGATTACATGGGACTTAAACCAATCAAGAAAAAAAGATTATATGAAGAAGTAATGATTGCTATTGAGGATTATGTTTTAACAGAAGGCATTTCGTCCGGGGATAGGCTTCCATCCGAAAATGAGCTTTCTTCTATGTTTCAGGTCAGTAAAACAGCGGTTCGCGAGGCTTTGAGTGTATTGCAAGCCAATCAAATTATAGAAAAACGCTCGGGTGCTGGAATTTTTCTGAAAGATTTGGAAGGAGAAAGCATTGGCCAAAGAGTCACAAACCTTTTGCTGACAAGAAAGGATTTGCTGGAAATTCTTGAACTTAGAAGGGGAATTGAAACAGAGGCTGCCGCTCTTGCTGCCCAGCATGCAACAGATCGTGATCTGCAAAAGATTGTAGAAGCACATCAAAATTTAATCGAAGCTAATAAAGCTGGCGGCATGGGGATAGAGGAAGACAGGCTGTTCCACTATTCTATCATTCATGCATCAAATAATTCTATTTATAAAGAAGTATTTGATACGGTAGGTGAGAGATTTGATGAGGGCATGAGATTAAGCAAATGGCAGTCATCAAAACTTCCAGGCCGGTTTGAAGAAGCGGTCAAAGAGCATGAAAGCATACTAAACGCGCTGCGAAAAAGGGATGCCAGGATGGCTGCTGAAGCTATGCGTAATCATCTTATTCAAAATGAAAAAAAGATCTGGTCTAATCTCAAAAAAAATAAATAATAGCTGTTTTATTGGTCAGACCATATGATTTAAATATTAATAAGTGTTCCATTGATAACAGTCCTGTTTTACAAAATTCCCCCTAAAAAAGGATGTGAGTTTATGATTGAAAGTTCTGTCCGCATTGCCAAAAGCGATTTAGTAGAATTTCTCGAGAACATTTTTCTAGCTGCTGGCTTAGATAGCCATCAGTCTGTTTCCATTGCCAGCCACTTGGTACATGCCAATTTAAGGGGAGTAGATTCGCATGGTGTAAGCCGAGTTGATATTTACACCAAACGGCTAGATCTTGGTCTTGTCAATAAAGTTTTTGACCCGCAGCATACATATGAAACAACGATTAGTGTCCTAATTAATGCGCAAAATTGCCAAGGGATCCCGGTCTCATCCTATGGTATGGACCTTGCCATCGAAAAGGCCAAGGAATCCGGCATAGGGATTGTCGGAATAAAAAATTCGAATCACTGCGGAATGCTTGCAGATTATGTAGCCAAGGCAGTTAATGAGGACTGCATTGCTCTTGCAACAACGAATGCACCGTCCAACATGCCCCCATGGGGCGGAAGCGGAAGATTTTTCGGCACCAATCCAATTGCCTATGGAGTGCCAGCTGGCGAGGAAGAAAATATCATCTTTGATATGGCAACGAGCAAGGTATCGCGGGGGAAAGTTATTTTAGCACAAAAGAACAATCAAAGTATCCCATTGGGCTGGGCTCTTTCATCATCTGGCATGCCTACTGAAGATCCTTCTCAGGCTGCAGACGGTGTTCTTTTACCAGTCGGTGAGCATAAAGGCTATGGATTAGCGTTTCTCGTTGAAACATTATCCGCTCTTTTCACAGGGGCTGCCTTTGGTCCGCAGATTGGTGATTTATATAAAAACCTCGAGGACACACAAAATGTCGGCCAATTTTTCCTCGTTATGAGAGCGGATTTATTCCAGCCGATTGAGGTGTTCAAACAGCGGATGGACGAAATAATCCGGGAAATCCGTCAAGTTCCTTTAATGGAAGGCACCGATAAAATTTACCTGCCAGGTGAAATCGAATTGGAGACCTACAGGGACAGGATTCAAAATGGGATACCAATTTCTCAAGAGATTATAAACGAACTTATAAGAGTTGCCGAAAGGTATGAAGTGAAAGCTGATCTTTTTAAAAGATTAATATAAAAATAAGGGAGAGAATCGTATGCGATTAGCGACAATTATCATTAATGGACAAGAAAAAGCGGCAGTCATTACAAAGGATGGTGCGGTACCTGTAGATTATATCAATAATAAGTACAATCAAAACTTTGAAAATAGCTTTTTAAATATTCTTCAAACAGGACAATTAGAAGAGTTAAAAACATGGCATGCAGACAACAAAGCGGAATTAGAGAACTCTGAAGGTGTCATTGCAGCAAGTGAACTGAAATATGGCCCGCTTTACAGACAACCAAGAAAAATTTGGGGAATTGGCCTAAACTATGTGGAGCATGCTGCGGACTTGAGTGAAAAAGCTCCAAATACCGAGCCGGCAAGCTTTATGAAGCCTGACACTTCCATCATCGGACCACATGACACAATTTCGATCCCGCTTCAATCTGAACGCACAACAGCTGAAGCTGAGCTTGGAGTTATCATCGGAAAAGAGTGTAAAGACATCTCTGAAGAAGATGCTCCATCCGTTGTTGCCGGGTTCACAACCATCATCGATATGACGGCTGAGGATATTTTGCAAAGAAATCCGCGCTATCTGACAAGATCAAAAAGCTTTGATACATTCTTTAGCTTCGGCCCGCAGTTTGTTACCATTGATGAGGTGGAAGAAGTATTAGATTTAAATGTATCAACAGTTATTAACGGTAAAATCCATCGTAAAAATACAGTCAGCAATATGACCTTCCGTCCATGGAATTTAGTATCATTCCATTCACAGGTAATGAAAATGCTTCCTGGTGATATTATTTCAACAGGAACTCCAGGTGCTGTAGTAATTAGCGATGGAGACGTCGTCGAGTGCCATATTGATGGATTTGAGCCTTTAGTCAATTCTGTAGAGGATTTAAAGGTAAAAAGTAAATCTGAAAAAGAACAATTAGCATAGAAAAGTAACAAGCACGCTTTTTCAAAAGCGTGCTTGTTGTATGTTTAAACCTCCTGTTTTTGTTTGACAGGTGCAACGAGAAAGTCAAAGTCACAGCCTTGGTCTGCTTGAAGGACATGCTGCTGGTAGAGCCTTGTATATCCTCTCTCTTGTACGACAGGCGGTGCCCATTGCTGTCTTCTTTTTTCAAGCTCTTCTTCGGAAACGAGAAGCTCAAGCTTTCTTTCTTCTACATCCAGCTCAATGATATCTCCCGTGCGAATTAAGCCAATTGGTCCGCCAATGGCAGCCTCTGGGGCAACGTGAAGAACGACAGTGCCAAATGCTGTTCCGCTCATTCTCGCATCTGAAATTCTAACCATGTCTCTAACCCCTTGCTTTAGCAGCTTTTGCGGGATTGGAAGCATCCCGGCTTCAGGCATTCCAGGAGCACCGACAGGGCCGGTGTTTTGCAAGACAAGAATGTCTTCCGGGCTGATATCAAGATCTGGATCATCTATTCTCATTTCCATGTCCTTGGCAGATTCAAAAACAACTGCTTTTCCGCGATGCTTTAATAATGATTTAGAAGCAGCTTTTGGCTTAATAACTGCTCCGTTTGGCGCCAAATTTCCTTTTAATACGGCAATGCCGCCATCTTTATGTAATGGATTGTCAAAAGGAACAATAATGTTGCGGTATACATCGTCAACAGATACACCCACAAGGTTTTCACCAAGGGTATTTCCAGTTACGGTCATTTCATCTAGATGAAGCAGGGATTTTAATTCATTTAAAACGCCAGGTGTTCCTCCAGCTTTGAAGAAATCCTCCATTTGATATTGTCCAGCAGGGCGTAAATTAGCAATAAACGGCGTTGTTCGGCTAAGCTCATCAAATAACTCAAGTGGAAGCTCGATTCCTAAACGGCCGGCTATGGCTATCAAATGAATCACGGCATTTGTGGAACCGCCGACAGCCATTAAGGCACGGATCGCGTTTTCAAGAGAATTTCTTGTGATGATTTGTGATGGAGTGATATTTTTTCTTGTCAGCTCAACGATCTTTTTGCCTGTTTCCATCGCATGAGTGATTCGGCGGTTATCAGTTGCCGGAATGGCTGCACCGCCCGGAAGCATCATTCCCATAGCTTCTGCACAAACGGCCATCGTACTTGCGCTTCCCATAACCATGCAGTGTCCTGCCGTTGGAGCAAGGGCAGCGTTAATTTCTTCAATTTCCTCGTCATTTACGCTGCTTCCGCGGTATTCCTGCCAAAAGAACCGGCAATCTGAACAGGCTCCGAGGGTTCTTCCCTTATATTCGCCATTGTTCATTGGTCCTCCGGTAATCATGATCGAAGGGATGTCTGCACTGGCTGCACCCATCAGCTGCGAAGGGGTCACTTTATCACAGCCGCCAATAAGGACAACCCCGTCAATAGGCTGTGCGCGGATCATTTCTTCCGTATCCATGGCTGCCAGGTTTCTATAAAGCATTGTGGTAGGGCTTGTGTTAATTTCTCCAAGTGAAATGGTTGGGAACTCCAATGGAATCCCTCCAGCCATTAATACGCCTTTTTTTATGGCTTCGACAAGAGGTCCGATATGTGTGTGGCAGCGGTTAATTTCGCTTTTCGTATTGCATATACCAATCACAGGCTTTTCAAAATCCTCAGGTTCAAAGCCAAGATGTCGATTAAACGCTTGTCTGATAAAGCGGCTAAACCCAGGGTCTCCATAGGAGGTGAGCTTTTTATCTGACATTCAATTCACTCCATTTCTAATAAAATATGATGGTAGGACCATTTTAAGATATTTCATAATTATTTTAACATTGTGTAATCTGCTTTAAAATACTCTTCTAAGAATTAAAGAACGATATTTTTTAAAAATTTTAGGATAATGAAGCAATTATTGGTCAAAATAGGATTGTGAAAGGTTAAGCATCTTTTGTATCCAATACGAGGTGAACGATAATGACAATGAGCTGGCGTATAGGTATGTTCACATTTATTATGATCGCAGGTCTATTTGGGACATTGATAGACTCTCATAATGGACATGCAGCATTAGCAAAAGAAGCGGAACCAGCACGTACGGAGCCGCTTTTTGTCAATGTTATTTTGGAAAGAATTTATCTGGACGGCGAGGTCAGTCAAGAGACAATTACGGAAACAGTCTGGTCTCTGGAGAACTTTTGGGCTAAGTACGATCAGTGGCAGCTAATTGATATAAACAAAGAAACAATGAAATTCCGCAAATACACGGACGATATTTCACCATTATTGAAGGCGAATGGATACTTTGGCATCACTGATGAAGGAGTCTTGACCATTTTCAATGGCAAGCCGCAAAAAACAAATATCATCCAATCTTTTTACCAAATAGATTTAGGCAAACTAGAAAGCAAGAAATGCGAGGAATTGAAAAAAGGCATCCCGATAAAGTCGAAAGAACAATATGTCGATGTCATTGAAACCTTCAAAACCTACTCCAAAATGGAAAGACAAGCAAACTAAGTAATGACAAAAACCGGCCTCTTAGAGCCGGTTTTTTTCGTGCAACCTGTGACAATAAAGTATGGTACAATGAGATACAGCAAATTAGGGGAGCGAAGGAGATTGTACGAGTTTATTAAAGGGCGCGTGGATTATATTGGGCCTGAGTTTGTGGTTGTTGAGAATAATGATATTGGCTATCAAATTTATACGCCCAATCCTTATAGTTTTTCAAAAGAATTTGGGCAGGCTGTGAAGGTTTATACTTATTATCATGTAAGGCAGGATCTGATTGCTCTGTATGGCTTTCATACACGTGAGGAGAAAACACTATTCATTAAGCTTTTAGATGTGACAGGCATTGGACCGAAGGGAGCTCTTGCTGTTTTAGCTTCTGGAGAGCCGGAGCAGGTTGTTCAGGCAATTGAAAACGAGGATGAAGCCTACCTTGTTAAATTCCCGGGGGTTGGAAAGAAAACAGCGAGGCAAATGATTCTTGATTTAAAAGGAAAGCTGCAAAATATTGTTCCCGACTATTTCCCGGACCTATTTTCGCAGGATAAGCTAGAATCGAAGGATCACGCAATGGATGCAGCGTTTGAAGAGGCAATTTTAGCCTTGCAGGCCTTAGGCTATTCTGATAGAGAAATCAAAAAGATTTCACCTGATTTAAAGAAAGAAAAGCTAACAACCGATCAGTACATAAAAAAAGCCCTGCAAAAGCTCTTAAAATAAAGAAGGTGATGGATAAATGGAAGAGCGGATTATTTCCGGTGAAGCTGATTTTCAAGAGGAATCTTTCGAACAAAGTCTAAGGCCGCATAACCTGCGCCAATACATTGGGCAAGATAAGATAAAAGAAAACCTTGAAATTTTTATTAAAGCCGCAAAACTTCGCAAGGAAACACTAGATCACGTGTTGCTTTACGGCCCGCCTGGCTTAGGAAAGACAACGCTTGCAGCCATCATTGCCAATGAAATGGGCGTCAACATCCGGACTACCGCGGGTCCTGCCATTGAAAGGCCGGGGGATTTAGCTGCTATTTTGACAGCTTTGGAGCCTGGAGATGTGCTTTTCATTGATGAAATTCATCGCTTGCCGCGGACGATTGAAGAGGTATTGTATCCAGCGATGGAGGATTTTTGCCTGGATATTGTCATAGGCAAGGGCCCAAGCGCAAGGTCCGTCCGATTGGATCTGCCGCCTTTTACGTTAGTCGGGGCGACCACAAGAGCCGGCTCGTTGTCAGCACCATTAAGGGACCGCTTTGGGGTACTTAGCAGGCTTGAATATTATAGTGAAGCTCAGCTTAAAGAAATTGTTTCCCGAACAGCAGATGTTCTTGATACACAGATTGACAATCAAGCAGCGCTGGAGATCGCCAGAAGATCAAGAGGAACCCCAAGAATCGCCAACCGCCTTCTAAAAAGGGTAAGAGATTTTGCTCAGGTAAAGGGAAATGGAGCGATTGATGAAAATCTTGCCATAGAAGCATTAGAATTGCTGCAAGTGGACCGTTTAGGCCTTGACCATATTGACCATAAATTATTAAGAGGGATTGTTGAAAAATTCCGCGGGGGTCCTGTAGGCCTAGATACAATTGCCGCAACTATTGGCGAAGAATCAAGCACGATTGAAGACGTCTATGAACCATACCTGCTGCAAATAGGATTTCTTCAGCGGACCCCTAGAGGGAGAGTAGCGTCAGAATTGGTCTACCGACATTTAAATTTGGAGGTGCCTAACACTTGACTGGCCTTTCTAAGTGGCTAATGATATTAGGGGCAATTGTTTTGCTATCGGATTTTTATCGCAATTTATTAAAATAGGCAAGCTCCCAGGAGATATTCTTATTAAAAAGGGCAATGCTACCTTTTACTTTCCGCTGATGACGTCAATTATAGTAAGTATTGCATTATCTGTGATTTTTTGGTTTTTAGGAAAATTCCGCTAAAATATTTAAAAATAGGGCAGGCCGCAGCAGCGGCGCTGTCTTAGTTACTTGAAAAGTAGGTGCAAACATCATGAAATTAGACTTATTTGATTTTGATTTGCCAGAGGAGCTTATTGCGCAAACACCGCTTTTAGAGCGGACAAGCAGCCGATTAATGGTGCTGAATAAAACGACCGGGGACATTTCACACCATACCTTTAAGGATGTTAAGGATTATTTGCATCCTGGAGACTGTCTCGTGCTTAATGATACCCGTGTCCTTCCAGCACGGCTTCATGGCGAAAAAGAGGGAACAGGAGCAAATATTGAAGTTCTTCTTTTAAAACAAGGCGATGAAGACGTTTGGGAAACGCTTGTTAAGCCCGCTAAGCGTGTAAAGGAAGGAACAAGAATTGTTTTTGGAAATGGCTTGCTTTCCGCCGTGTGTGTTGGAACGTCTGATCATGGGGGAAGAATGCTTCAGTTTGAGTATGAAGGGATTTTTTACGAAATACTTGATCAGCTTGGCGAAATGCCGCTTCCGCCTTACATAAAAGAACAATTAGATGATAAAGAACGCTATCAGACTGTCTATGCCCGTGAAAGCGGCTCTGCTGCTGCTCCGACAGCTGGTTTGCATTTTACAGAGGCGCTTCTCGAAGAAATCAAACAAAAAGGTGTACATATTGTTTTTATCACTCTTCATGTTGGACTTGGAACCTTTCGACCAGTCAATGTTGAGGACATTGACAAACATGAAATGCATGCAGAGTTTTATCAGATGACAAAGGAAACCGCTGAATTGCTGAATAAAGTCAGCGATCAAGGAGGAAAAATTGTTTCAGTTGGCACTACATCAACAAGAACACTAGAAACAATTGCTTCGGCAAATAACGGACGTTTTACTGAATCGAGCGGGTGGACGGACATCTTTATCTATCCAGGCTATGAATTCAAAGGCATTGATGGAATGATTACGAACTTCCACCTGCCAAAATCAACGTTAATTATGCTTGTAAGTGCATTAGCAGGGCGTGAGAATGTGCTCCACGCCTATAATGAGGCTGTCAGGGAACGCTATCGTTTCTTTAGTTTCGGCGATGCCATGTTAATCATTTGATACGAGAAAAATTGGAAGGAGAAATACTATTTGACTGCCATACGGTATGAATTAATCAAAACATGCAAACAAACCGGTGCCAGGCTGGGCCGTGTCCATACTCCTCATGGTTCTTTCGATACGCCTGCCTTTATGCCAGTTGGTACACTGGCGACAGTCAAGACGATGTCGCCAGAGGAATTAAAAGAGATGGGGGCAGGAATCATCTTAAGCAATACCTATCATTTATGGCTTCGTCCCGGTCAGGAAATTGTTGGTGAGGCTGGCGGCCTGCATAAATTTATGAACTGGGACCGCGCGATTCTAACAGATTCTGGGGGATTCCAGGTTTTTAGCTTAAGTGATTTCCGGAAGATTGAGGAGGAAGGCGTTCATTTTAGAAATCATTTAAATGGAGACAAGCTGTTTTTGTCCCCGGAAAAAGCGATGGATATTCAAAACACATTAGGTTCTGATATAATGATGGCCTTTGACGAATGTCCGCCATATCCTGCTTCATTTGAATATATGAAAAAGTCTGTTGAACGCACCTCCCGCTGGGCTGAGCGCTGTTTAAAAGCGCACAAGTGTCCAAATGATCAAGGGCTGTTTGGCATCGTCCAAGGCGGGGAATATGAGGAGCTTAGGAAGCAAAGTGCAAAGGATTTAGTTTCATTAGATTTTCCTGGGTATGCGGTTGGAGGGCTTTCTGTCGGTGAGCCGAAGGATATCATGAACCGCATGCTGGAATTCACTACGCCTCTGCTTCCATCAAATAAGCCTAGATATTTAATGGGTGTCGGTTCGCCGGATTCCCTAGTCGATGGCGCTATCCGCGGAATTGATATGTTCGATTGCGTATTGCCGACAAGGATTGCTAGAAATGGCACGCTAATGACAAGCGAAGGCCGTCTTGTTGTGAAAAATGCCAAGTATGCCAGGGATTTCCGTCCTTTAGATGAGAACTGTGACTGCTATACTTGCAGAAATTATACACGTGCCTATATCCGCCATTTAATTCATTGTGATGAAACGTTTGGTATAAGGCTTACAACTTACCATAATCTCTATTTTCTGTTAAAATTAATGGAAAGAGTCAGACAAGCGATCAGAGAAGATCGTCTAGGTGACTTTAGGGAAGAATTTTTCGAACAATATGGCTTCAATAAGCCAAATGCGAGAAACTTCTAAGAAAGCCGCCCAGGCTTACGAACATTGTTCGAATGGGGGGAACCCTGTTTGAACAAAACAAAACGGAAAGGAGGAGATTACGTACATGGAAATGCTTGGCACACTAGGACCATTATTGTTAATGTTTGTATTATTTTACTTCTTGCTTATCCGCCCGCAGCAAAAGCGCCAAAAGAATGTTCAGCAAATGCAGAGCAGCCTGAAAAAGGGTGATAAGATTGTAACAATCGGCGGTTTGCATGGTATTGTTGATGCAATTGACGAAGGGAAAATTGTCATCAAATGTGGGGACGGAAGCCGCCTTACATACGACCGCGCAGCGGTTCGCGAAGTAACAGACTCTGCTGGTGACATGCTTGCAAAATCATAATTAAAGACATAAAGAAGCGGGAGCCTAAAAAGGCTCCCGTTTTTTTATGATGCTCTTGTATTTTTATTAGACATATTTACGCCAAGAATACCGCCCATCATGGCCGTTAGAATATAGCATGTATGGTAGATGACTTGCTCTAAATCGAATAGACGGTCCACGCCTAGGAACTGGAATAGAAAAATGACGCCTGTGTAGATCAGACCTGTTAATCCTCCAAGAAGCCAGCCCTTTTGTTTTCCTTTTCCGCCAGAAATAAATCCTCCGATGAAAAGCGCGACAAAGGAAATGGCAGTAACAACAAATTGGATAGATGTTTCTTGCAAAGATGTAAATTTTAATAATAGTGAAAACACTAAGCTGCTAATAATGGCAAGAACAAAAATGGCAATTAATCCAAATAAAATTCCTCCGCCAACATTTTTTGACTCCTCTATATTGACCCTCTCCCTTCTTATGCATACGGATGGAGCAGCTGCATATAGAAGCTGCTTGTTTCCCCTAGTACAAGCATATTCATGAAATAAATAAATAGAATTAAATCTTCTCACTTCAATTGGTAAAAAATCCTTATCATTTTTTTATGGGGTCTGTAAAACATAAAAAGAAATGCCAAAGGGGGGGGAAGTGTGGAGCAATATTTGGTTATTATTTTTCGAACGGTCATATTATATGTTTTGATATTATTAATCCTTCGCATTATGGGGAAAAAGGAGCTTGGCCAGCTAAGTACAATTGATTTTGTTGTTTCGATAATGCTGGCGGAAATGGCTGTTTTATCAATTGAAAAGCCTGATACTCCGATACTCATAAATATAGTGCCGATGGTTCTTTTAATGCTGATTCAAATTGGAATGTCTATTGCAACACTGAAAAGCAAGAAATTACGTGATTTAGTTGACGGACGGCCTTCTATCATCATAAATAAGGGGGAAATTGATGAAGAGGCCATGCGAAAGCATCGATATAATCTGGATGATTTGCTGCTTCAGCTAAGAGGTAAGGATATTAGAAATATTACAGATGTAGAGTTTGCCATTCTAGAGACAACCGGAGAACTGTCGGTATTAAAAAAGCCTAAGAAGAAAAATAGCGGAACTATGACATTTCCGCTTATTGTGGATGGCGAAATACAACAGGAAGGACTTAACCACATCAATCAAACCGAAGCTTGGCTTCATAAGGAGCTTTTAAAAAGAGGATATTATGACGTAAAAGAGATTTCCTTCTGCAGCTGGGAAAACGGAAACTTTTTTATTGATCGATCGGATAAAAAAATATAAAAAGGCAAAGGAACGTTTCTCCTTTGCCTTTTTAGCGGAAGGAAAGCTTTGATAATGGCTTCCCTATCCAAGGGATTCTTATAATTTCATCCTTTCTGACCAATCCTAATACGAGCGTCAGGAAGAAGTACACAATAGAAATGGCGGCTGCAATCAATAAAACCTGGAAAGCAAGATGAACCCCTTGGCTGATATTTTTCAGCAGAAAGATCCCGATCCATCCAGAAACACCCATAACAAAAAAAGTCTTAATATACTCCCGGATATAGAAAGTAAACGATATCTTTTTAAGAACTGTTGATAAATGTAATAAGGTGACAAGTACAAAACCCACCATGATGCCAAGGGCAACACCATTAATTCCAAAAGATGGCTGGCTTGCTAATAAAAAGATGACTGCCGTTTTTACAATGGCCCCGATTAAACTGTTAATCATCGCGGCTCTTGCCAGATTTAACGCCTGCAGGGCTGCCTGCAAAGGCTGCTGAAAATAATAAAAAATAAAAAATGGCGCCATGAGTTTGATGAATGGAGCTCCACTAGCAGATCCATACATCACTTCCATCAGTCCATCTGATAACACATACAAAACAACAACTGCAAGCCCGCCCGTTAAAAACGTCAGGCGGAGTGCCTGCTGGAGCCTATACTCGATAAGCCGCATATTGTTTTTTGAATGTGCCTCGCTAATAGCAGGGACAAGAGCTGTTGAAAGTGAATTGGTAATGAATGAGGGGAGCATTAATAAAGGCAGGGCAAATCCTGTCAGTGCTCCATATTGTTTTGTTGCTGCAATAGCTGCTACCCCTGCTATGGCAAGACTGTGGGCTACTACAATAGGTTCAAAAAACCAGGCAATAGAACCGATCATCCTGCTTCCTGTAGTAGGCAAAGCGATGCTCATAAGTTCATTAAACGTACTTTTCCCAGACTTTACGTATGTGAAAAATTGTCTTCTGACTCTAAACCTTTTCTTAAGCTTAAAGGCTGTAAAAAGGTAAAGGAGTGATGCTAGTTCACCGATAACGGACGCAAGCATGGCTCCCGCAGCTGCGTATTCAATTCCATACGGCAGAAATGCTTTAGTCATTGCAGCAATTAAGGTGATGCGGACAATTTGTTCAAGCATCTGTGATAGGGCTGCTGGTTTCATATTTTGTCTGCCCTGGAAGTAACCTCTGATCACAGAAGAAACGGCGACAATAGGAACAATTGGCGCGATGGCAAGCAATGGCCAATGGATACGCGAATCGGTGAATAAAGTATCTGCCAGCATGGGTGTAAGAAAGAGCAATGCAGGTGTGAAAATGGCTGATAGGGAAATAGTGACTGCCAGGGAAACAACCAAGATTTTTTTTATTTTTGCTATATCCCCGCGTGCTTCGGCCTCAGCAACATTTTTTGAAATAGCTACTGGAAGTCCCAGCTGTGTAATTGTCACAACAAGAATAAGTGTTGGAAAAGCCATCATATATAACCCAACACCCTCTTCTCCGATAAAGCGGGCAATAACAATCCGATTGATAAAACCTAGCACCCTTGTGACAAGACCGGCTGCAAGCAGGATCATTGTTCCTTTTAAAAACTTAGACATTTAGTTCCCTGCCTTCTCAAAATAGGTGTAATCATTTACAATTAACTATATGCTTTAAGGTGGACAAAGCATGACAAGCAATCGTGAAAAGCTTGAAATGTTTTTGAATGATGAATTCCAAAAGGGGAAGTGACACACAAATGGGTAATTTATATGATCATCTTCGCAGCCATGTGCAGCCGGCATTAGAAAGCAAGCTTGAAGAATTTGCCTTACTCGGATATGGACAAGTGTCAGAACAGGAATTGTGGAATTTTTTACATAAGAAGAAATGGAAAAAGGCTGGAGAAGATAAAAGAGTATCCCAAATTGTCGAGGATATTCTTTCCACTAAAGTTGGGGAATTTTTTAATTTTGCATCGGTTGAAGCGTTTAAAGGCGCAGAATTCTCCTTTGATAACGAGGAAGATCTGAAAGAACTTTTAAAGTAGTATTATTATCATCAAGAAATGATAAATTGACAGCTTTTATAAACTGTTTCATAATGAAGAATGGAATTTCCGGTCGGATACTCATGGAATGGATTATTCTGTTCCTATTCACTGATAGTTTTAATCTGGCCAGTTTTTTGCTTTTAGTCTGGCTTGAATTAAGGAGGATTTTTTCATAATGGTTAAGCGCGGTCGCATCGTTGCCTTCTTCCTTATCGTTTTACTGATAGGAAGTTTAATGGGGTCAACAACAAATAACATACTAAAAAATATTAAACTGGGCCTTGATCTTCAAGGGGGATTTGAGGTTCTCTATGAAGTAGCACCTTTAGAAAAAGGCCAAAAAATTGATAAGACGGTCTTGGCCAGTACGGCAAAAGCGCTGGACAAGCGTGTGAACGTCCTAGGGGTCAGTGAACCTAATATTCAAATTGAAGGGGATAACCGGATTCGCGTTCAGCTTGCTGGTGTAACGGATCAGAATAAAGCCCGCGAAATCCTATCAACAGAGGCTAATCTTTCTTTCCGCGATGTTAATGATGTAAAGATGATGGATGGAGCAGACCTTGCTGAAAATGGGGCAAAACAAACATTTGATGAAAATGGAAATCCAAGTGTTTCAATTAAATTGAAAAGTGCCACTAAATTCAAAGATGTCACTGAACAGATTGTCAACATGGGGGCACCTAACAATTTGCTTGTCATCTGGCTAGATTTTGAAGAAGGAAAGGACTCCTTTAAAGCAGAAGCTGCGAAAGAGGATCCTAAATATTTATCTGCACCAAGAGTAAGTGAGGTATTTAACCGGGATACGGTTTCTATTGTCGGAAGCTTTACAATTGAAGAAGCGCAGACTTTGGCAGACCTATTAAATGCCGGTTCGCTGCCAGTTAAGCTGACTGAAGTTTATTCAACATCGGTTGGCGCTCAATTTGGTGAGCAGGCCATGCAAAAAACCGTCCTTGGCGGTATTGTCGGTATTGCGATCATTTATTTATTTATGATTCTTTATTATCGTTTCCCAGGCTTCATTGCCACTGTCACATTATCTATTTATATTTACTTGATTCTGTTAATCTTTGATTGGATGAATGGCGTGCTGACCCTTCCAGGTATTGCAGCGCTGATTCTCGGGGTCGGGATGGCCGTTGACGCGAATATCCTGACGTTTGAAAGGATTAAAGAGGAATTAAGAGTAGGCAGAACGATTAAGTCTGCTTTCCAGGCAGGAAGCAGCAACTCCTTTACTTCTATTTTTGATGCAAATATCACCACGATTCTTGCTGCCGGTGTGTTATTTGCATATGGTACAAGCTCTGTTAAAGGATTTGCAACCATGCTGATCCTAAGTATTGTTGTGAGCTTCCTGACAGCGGTTTACGGTTCCAGATTACTGCTTGGACTTTGGGTGAACAGTAATTTCTTTAACAAAAAACTCAGCTGGTTTGGGGTCAAGAAAGAAGACGTTCATAACATTGCTGAAAATGTGGATACACATGATTTAACAACAAAGTTTGATAAATTTGACTTTGTTAAACATAGAAAAAAATTCTTTACATTTTCTATCGTCTATATCATTATTGGCATCATTTTATTAGCCGTTTTCCGCTTGAATTTAGGCATTGATTTTTCAAGCGGAACGCGCATCGAAATTATGGCCAATGAATCCATTACAAAGCAAGACTTACAGGAAGAGCTTGCTAAGTATGATATTCAGGCAGATGATATTGTCATTTCTGGTGAAGAAAAAAATATTGGTGTCGCAAGACTAAAAGGTGTATTAACTAAGGATGAGATTGCTGATTTAAAGACCGGCTTCCATAAGTCCTTTGGCGCCGATCCAAATGTAAGCACTGTGTCGCCGACAATTGGAAAAGAGCTTGCAAAAAATGCATTGATTGCACTGGCTATTGCAGCAGTAGGCATTATTATTTATGTAACGATTCGTTTTGAAATGATCATGGCTATACCGGCAGTGCTTGCCTTGCTGCACGATTCCTTCTTTATTGTTGCTTTCTTTAGCATTACTCGTTTAGAGGTTGACATCACCTTCATTGCCGCTATCTTGACGGTTGTTGGTTATTCAATTAATGATACAATTGTTACGTATGACCGAATCAGGGAAATGCTCCATAAGAAAAAACGTCTGAAGACGGTTGAGGACATTGCTGAGGTTGTCAATAAAGGACTTCGTCAAGTAATGGGCCGTTCCATTAATACGGTTCTTACCGTTATCATTGCGATATTAGGCCTGCTAATCTTCGGAAGTGAATCAATTCGCAACTTCTCTATTGCATTGCTGATTGGTACAATAGCAGGTACCTATTCTTCCATCTTCCTTGCTGCACAGATCTGGTTTGTGTGGAAGTGCAGGGAATTAAAGAAAAAGGGCACAATCAAAACGGTGAAAGAAAAACGCACATGGAGCGATGAACCGCAAGTTTAATAAGAAGGTTAAAACCTCAGGGGAAATCCTGAGGTTTTTTTTGCTCATAATCAAACGAAAAAGGACAAACTATGGATAAGCTTAAGTGAGGAAGGAAGTTTCGTGTTGAGTAATCAGGACCGTTTTAAAAAGGCAGAATTTGCTGCTGTACTTGGGATTGTGATTAATGTTGCTCTTGCCATATTAAAAGGAGCAATAGGCATTTATTCAGGGAGCCGCGCGCTTATTGCGGATGCTGTCCACTCTGCATCCGATGTTGCGGGATCATTTGCTGTTTATTTAGGTTTAAGAGCTGCGAAACAGCCTCCGGATAAGGATCATCCCTATGGACACGGGAAAGCGGAGTCCATTGCGGCAATTATTGTAGCTGTACTCCTATTCATTGTAGGAATTGAAATTGGCAAGTCATCTTTTTCGGCATTCTTTACTCCGATCGAGGCACCAAAAACGGTGGCAATCGTGGCTGTCATTATTTCTATTGTGGTCAAAGAGGCTCTATTTCGCTATAAATATAAACTAGGGAAAGAGCTGAATAGTGACGCGTTAATTGTAAATGCCTATGAGCACCGCTCGGATGTGTATTCCTCTCTTGCTGCTTTGGTCGGAATTGGATTTGCTGTAGTAGGAGGCAAGCTTGGAATTGAATGGCTGGAGTACGCCGACCCAGTGGCAGGAGTAGTTGTAGCATTAATGATCTTAAAAATGGCCTGGTCCTTAGGCAAGGAATCCATCAATAATACGCTTGACCATGTTCTCGGTGATGACGATTCTGTGGAATTAAAAAAGGCTGCACTAGAGATTGAAGGGGTAAGAAAAATCGGAGAGCTCCATGCACGTGTGCATGGATATTATGTCATTGTCGATATCAAAGTATCAGTGGACCCGCATATGACGGTTGAAGAAGGTCATCGTATCGGCAAAAAAGTAAAGAAAAAATTATTGAAAATGGAAAACGTCCATAATGTATTTGTTCACATAAACCCTTATAATGAAGATGAGGAAGACGATTGAACAGCGGATGACGCTGTTTCTTTTTTTGGCTTCTATCTTTTGTCATTGAAACCCTGGGGGCCCCTCTTGTATAATGAAAAAGCTAAAGGGGTGAACAAATGTTAAATTCAAAATCACGCTGGATTGTTCGGGAAACAGATAAAGAAAAAGAAGACCTGCTTGTCCGGGAACTGAATATTGCTCCTCTTGCAGCAGCACTTCTGGTAAACCGCGGAATGGGTACGGTTGAATCCGCAAGGAACTTCTTATTTGATGAAGGGTTGGAACTTCACGATCCATTTCAAATAAAAGATATGGACAGAGCTGTTGACCGGATTAAAACAGCTATTGATTTAAAGGAACCGATCTTAATCTTTGGCGACTATGATGCAGATGGTGTAACAAGTACAACTGTCATGATGAGAACGCTTACAGAACTTGGAGCCGATGTCCAATTCTACATACCGAACCGCTTTACAGAAGGCTATGGCCCCAATATTCCTGCTTTTGAATATGCTTCAGATATTGGGATTAAGCTGATAATAACAGTAGATACAGGAATCGCTGCCATTGATCCAGCAAAGGCTGCTAAACAATTAAATATGGATTTAATTATTACTGACCATCACGAACCTGGACCTGAGCTGCCTGAAGCTCTTGCAATCATTCATCCGAAACTTCCGGATAGCCAATACCCTTTCCGGGAACTAGCTGGTGTTGGCGTTGCATTTAAATTAGCACATGCCTTGTATGGGAAAGTTCCAGAGCATTTGCTTGAACTGGCTGCGATTGGAACAATTGCCGATCTTGTTCCTTTAACCGGCGAAAATCGCCTGATAGCGAAAAAAGGTATTAGAAACTTAAGGTCAACTTCGAATCCTGGTCTAAAAGCATTATTGAAAAAGTCGGGAGCCGACATATCGGCTATTAATGAGGAGACAATTGGTTTTTTCATTGCCCCGCGTTTGAATGCTGCCGGAAGATTGGATAGTGCAGATCCGGCTGTTGACTTATTGCTGACAGAGGATTCGTCTGAGGCCAGTATGATTGCTGAAGAAATTGACCAATTAAATAAAGACCGCCAAGCAATTGTTCAGCAAATTGCGGAAGAAGCTTTTCGGGAAGTAGAAGAACATTTTCCGGTTGAGGAGAATGCTGTTTTAGTCATTGGGAAAGAGGGCTGGAACCCTGGTGTGGTCGGAATTGTTGCATCAAAGCTTACCGAAAAATACTACAGACCGGCTATTGTTTTAAGCTTTGACTTAGAAAAGGGACTGGCAAAGGGCTCTGCAAGAAGTATTCCAGGATTTGATTTGTTCAAAAACCTGTCTCAATCAAGGGATATTTTGCCCCATTTTGGCGGCCATCCAATGGCTGCTGGTATGACATTAAGGATTGAGCATGTGGAAGAACTTCGCAACAGGCTCAATCAGGCGGCAAAGCAGCAGCTGAATGAGGAAGATTTTATCCCGCTTACCGTCCTTGATGCTGAAATTAATTTAGGCGATGTCGATTTAGCGTCCATTGAACAAATGCAGATGCTCGCCCCGTATGGTACGGATAATCCAAAACCGAAAGTTTTAATAAAAGATGTCAATATTTCAAGCCTAAAAAAGATCGGCTCAGATAAAAATCACTTAAAACTGTCCGTTGAAAACGCTGGAAACACCTTGGATGGTGTAGGTTTTGGACTTGGTTCCCTTTATGAGGAAATTTCGCCTGATGCTAAGATTTCAATGATTGGGGAACTATCAATAAATGAGTGGAATAACATGCGAAAGCCGCAAATGTTTCTGCAGGACGTTGCTATTACACAATGGCAGCTGTTTGATATACGGGGTTTGAGACAGTTTGAAAAGCTAATAGATCATGTCCCTGGCAATAAGGGGAAGTGGTTTGTCTTCAACGAGGATAATATAGCTAAGTTTCAAACATATGCTGGCCCAAATTTGGTAAAAATACAAACGATAGATGAAGCAATGAAAGTTAATATTGAAAATGAATATATTGTATTAGCAGATTTGCCCCAATCAAAAGAGCTGCTCACTTCTTTATTTTTTGGGAAAAACCCAGCAAGGATCTACGCGCATTTTTATAAAGAAAACAGCGCATTCTTTAGCATCCTTCCAACAAGAGAACATTTTAAATGGTTCTATGCCTTTTTGGTGAAAAAAGGACCCATTGATTTAAAGAGATATGGGAGTGATCTTGCTAAATTAAAGGGCTGGAGCACAGAAACGATTAACTTTATGTATCAAGTGTTTTCAGAATTAGAATTTGTTAAAATGGATAATGGCGTCGTTTCTATTAATCATTCAGCAAAGAAGCATGATTTATCAGAATCTCAAATTTATGAGCAAAGACGATTGCAATCTGTGCTTGAAAACGAGCTGCTGTACTCTTCATACCAGCAATTAAGAAGCTGGTTTGATGAAATTATTAAAGGTTCTGCAAAAATTGAGGAGGCATTAAAATAACATGGACTTAAAAAAATACATTACCATTGTCCAGGATTGGCCAAAACCAGGCATTCAATTTAAAGATATTACGACATTAATGGATAACGGAGATGCTTATCGGTACGCAACAGACCAAATTGTGGAATATGCCCGCAAAAAGCAAATTGATTTAGTTGTTGGCCCAGAAGCACGCGGATTTATCATTGGCTGTCCTGTTGCCTATTCACTTGGAGTTGGTTTTGCACCAGTCAGAAAGGAAGGAAAGCTTCCTCGTGAAACGATCAAAGTGGATTACGGTCTTGAGTATGGCAAGGATGTTCTAACCATTCATAAGGATGCCATTAAGCCGGGACAGCGCGTTCTCATTACAGATGACCTGCTTGCTACAGGCGGAACCATTGAAGCAACGATTAAGCTGGTAGAAGAGCTTGGCGGTGTAGTTGCAGGGATTGCTTTCCTCATCGAATTATCTTATCTGGATGGCCGCAAAAAGCTTGGAAAATATGATATTCTTACATTAATGCAATACTAATTTCATTATATTAGAGCGTCAGGCTGGCGCTCTTTTTTCTATTTTTATCAGAAATAAATATTTTCTGCTTCGAAAATTGTCAGCCCCAGCGCTTTTCATTTTTCGACAAACTTCTTATTTTTTCTTAAAATTCATTGCTTTCCCTTTACATATTCGTTTTTTTTTTCGATAATAGTAACAATCATTCTAATTTTGGCCTTATATATATTAGGTAACTATAAACGGAAATGGCATAAGAGAAAAAAATTTATTGATAAAAGGTGATCCCATGGCGAACGATCATGTTCTGACCGCCGAACAAGTCATCGACAGGACAAAATTATATTTAAATGATGAGCATGTGGCTCAAGTGAAGGAAGCATATGAGTTTGCAAAGCATGCCCATCGTGAACAATATAGAAAATCGGGTGAGCCTTATATCATCCATCCTATACAGGTTGCAGGCATTTTAGCAGATTTAGAAATGGATCCTTCCACATTGGCGGCTGGTTTCCTTCATGATGTGGTTGAAGATACCGAAGTGACTTTAGATGATATAAAAGAAACATTCAACGAAGAAATTGCGATGCTTGTCGACGGCGTGACTAAGCTTGGAAAAATTAAATACAAATCGAAGGAAGAACAGCAGGCGGAAAACCACCGAAAAATGTTTGTCGCTATGGCACAGGATATCCGCGTGATCCTTATTAAGCTGGCAGACAGGCTTCATAACATGCGAACGTTAAAGCATCTTCCGGCAGAAAAACAGCGAAGAATTTCCAATGAAACATTAGAAATTTTTGCGCCTCTTGCCCACCGTTTGGGGATTTCCAAAATCAAATGGGAACTGGAAGATACGGCTTTAAGATATTTAAATCCGCAGCAATACTATCGAATTGTTAATCTGATGAAGAAAAAACGCGCCGAGCGGGAGCTATATTTGGATGAGGTTATCCAGGAGATGCGCGGCCGATTAAATGACGTATCTATCAAAGCTGATATTTCAGGCCGGCCTAAGCATATTTACAGCATCTACCGAAAAATGGCCTTACAAAATAAGCAGTTCAATGAAATCTATGATTTGCTTGCCGTTCGAATTGTCGTGAACAGCATTAAAGATTGCTATGCGGTACTCGGGATTATTCATACATGCTGGCGTCCAATGCCGGGCCGGTTTAAAGACTATATTGCAATGCCAAAGCAAAATATGTATCAATCCCTTCATACAACAGTCATTGGCCCTAAGGGAGAGCCGCTTGAAGTACAGATCCGCACATTTGAAATGCACCGGATTGCTGAATTCGGTATTGCTGCCCATTGGGCGTATAAAGAAGGCAAAAAGATCGATGACAGTTCATCCATTGAAAATAAATTTACATGGTTCCGGGAAATTCTCGAATTCCAGGATAACTCAGTAAATGCTGAGGAATTCATGGAATCGCTAAAGATTGACTTATTTTCCGATATGGTTTTTGTCTTTACACCAAAAGGGGATGTTATTGAGCTGCCTGCCGGTTCTGTACCTATTGATTTTGCCTATCGGATTCATTCTGAAATTGGAAATAAGACCATTGGTTCAAAGGTGAACGGCAAAATGGTCACTCTTGATTATAAGCTGAAAACTGGCGATATCATTGAAATTTTAACCTCCAAGCACTCATACGGTCCAAGCAAGGATTGGCTCAAACTTGCCCAAACTTCCCAAGCGAAAAATAAAATAAGACAATTTTTCAAAAAGCAAAGACGGGAAGAAAATGTTGAAAAGGGCAGAGAGCTGGTTGAAAAGGAAATTAAGAATCTGGATTTTGATTTAAAGGAAATCCTAACGCCAGATAATATCAAAAGAGTCGCGGAAAAATTTAATTTTACCAATGAAGAAGATATGTATGCAGCTGTAGGCTACAATGGGGTTACGGCTCTGCAGGTTGCAAACCGCCTAACGGAGAAATGGCGGAAAAAGCGCGATTTAGAGCAGGCAACTGCCAATATTACGAATGCGGTTTCTGAATTAAGGTCCTTCCCGCAAAATAAAAAACGCGAATCAGGGGTTCGGGTTTCCGGAATTGATAACTTATTAATCCGGCTTTCCCGCTGCTGTAATCCGGTGCCTGGAGACGAAATTGTCGGATTTATTACAAAAGGCCGCGGTGTTTCTGTTCACCGTTCGGATTGTACAAATATAAATACCGATGACGCTAAGGAAAGATTGATTCCTGTCGAATGGGAGACGGCCTTAAGTGACCGGAAGGAATATAATGTTGAAATTGAGATCACCGGCTATGATCGCCGCGGGCTGCTAAATGCAGTACTGCAGGCTGTTAACGAAACGAAAACGAATATATCAGCGGTTTCAGGCAGATCTGATCGAAACAAGGCAGCCACTATCAATATGACCATTGCGATTCATAATGTTGCTCACCTGCAAAAGGTGGTAGAACGGATAAAACAAATTCCCGATGTTTATGCTGTTCGCCGAATAATGAATTAAGGGGTATTAGATAAATGCGTGTTGTTGTACAAAGAAGCAAAAAAGCAAGTGTTACTGTTGAAGGTGAAATAGTCGGCAGCATCGAAAAGGGTTTTGTTCTCTTAGTTGGTGTTACCCATGACGACAGCCTGGAGGATGCTCGATTCCTTGCTGAAAAAATTGCGGGTCTCCGTGTTTTTGAGGACGAGTCAGGAAAAATGAATCTGTCTATCCTTGATAAGGGTGGGGAAATTCTTTCTGTTTCCCAATTTACCTTATATGGGGACTGCCGGAAAGGCAGAAGGCCAAGCTTTATTGAAGCGGCTAGACCGGATCATGCATTGCCGATCTATGAAGCGTTCAATGAATTCTTGCGTGAAAAAGGATTGAAGGTAGAGACAGGTAAATTTGGCGCTATGATGGATGTTCAGCTGACCAATGACGGCCCTGTTACATTAATCATAGAAAGCAAGTAAATATAAAAAAGAGGTTAGAATCGGATTTGATTCTAACCTCTTTTGTTTTTGGATTAGCGGCCAAAGTAATTCACTAGACCCTGATAGATTCCTGATGTTACTTGATCTTGAAATTGTCCTGAAGTAACCAGCATCTCTTCAGCGGGGCTGCTTAAATAGCCAAGCTCCAGCAGTATTGCATTTCTCATATTTTCTCTTAAAACATAATAGTCTCCAAATCTGTAGCGGCGGTCACTTAAGTTCACTGTTGAATTCACTGAAGAATGAACGGCGGCCGCAAGATTTTTTTGGAAGGAATGATAGTAATAGGTGGTCATCCCTCTTACACTTTGGTCTGCGATGCTATCATAATGAATACTGATAAAGGCGTCTGCATTATGGTAATGTGACGCATAGACCCTAGAAGACAAAGGGATGTATGTATCATTGTTCCTTGTCAGAATGACATTAGCTCCAGCTGCCCTTAATTTTTCGTAAAGAAGCTGTGCGGTTTTTAAAGTTAGGTTTTTTTCCAGGGTCCCGCCATTTCCTGTCGTTCCATTATCTTGCCCGCCATGTCCAGGGTCAATGATGATCTTCTTATTTGCTAAGCCAGCTTTTGAACCAGGTCTTTGAACGCTTGGAAGGGTTGTCCCGCTAAGGGTAACAATCCATCCGGCAATAAAGCCGCTCTCCCCATTGGCAAGCTCGATTTCATACCAATCGTTTTTAACCCCTTTAATTGCGAAAGTTTCTCCCTGGTTGGCCCTCTGAACTACTGGAGAGGCTGTGTTCGCTTCTTTTCTAATGTTTGAGCCATCATGCAGGATTTGCAATGTTCCATCTTTGACCTTTTCAGGAGGAGTCTGTTCGTTCCCGGCTGATTTATTTAGATACCAGCTGGCAACCCAGCCGAATGATCCTTTTTGATACTCAATTTTTGTCCAGTTATTGGCTTCCTCGATGATTTCGAATTTTTCCCCTTTGGCTACAGTGCCAACAGCTTTACTATTTAGGGATCCTTCATTTCTGACTGTCAGTACGGATGCAGTTACCGTTGCCGTCTGACCTGCTGCATCACTTTGCTTTTCTTGTACTTTCTCAGCTGGCTTTTCAGCACTAACCGTGTTTTGTGACGCTTGTGCTGTGTCAATAAACTCACCGCTGATCCATGCGCTGTTGCCTTGATAGGAGATTTCAATCCATTCTCCTTTTTGTGACAGCAGTTTAAAATGATCCCCTTTATTGACCGATCCAATAATTCGGTAATCGGTGCCAGGGCCCGTCCGGACTCTTAATCCATCTGTGAGTACACGTGCGGTCTGATTTTTGCTAATAGAAGAATTATTATGATTGCTATTTTCCTTAATCACAAGCCAGCTTGCTGCCCAGCCTTTAGAGCCATTACCTAATTGAATTTGTACCCAATCATCTTTTTCTCCCAGGAAAACATAGCTTTCTCCTCTTTGCGCCTTTGCTACTACAGGATAGCTTAGACCAGGCCCTTTTCTGACATTTAAAATATCAGTGGCAATTTTCACGGTTGGTCCTGCTGCATGCGCGCGCTGCAAAGGCATAAATGATCCTATAAGAAGAATTAGGCTTAGGATCATAAGGTATGATTTCTTTCTTGGCAATGAAAAGCCTCCTTTCTCCTTTTTGCGAAAGTCTCCCACTTTAAATACTTCTCTATTAAAAAACAGATTTCCTTCAAAAAAATTGATTTTGTTAAGGCAGTTTTAAAAACATGTTGGCTTTAAAACTAGTTGATTGGAGCGGAAGGCACGTAGACTCCTGCGGGAGAAGCGTGTCCAGGGGAGACCCCGCAGGAGCGAAGCGACGAGGAGGCTCCACGACCGCCCGCGGAAAGCGAAGTGCCTGGAGCGGAAATCAACAACTAATTTTAATACACCCTATTTTTTCAAAGTCTCTTTCATCTACAAGAAAGATTTTCGCATTTTTTGGGAAGAATAGAAAGGACTTCAAGAAAAAAAGGATGATGAAAATGAGATTTGGCGATAAAGGGCTGGATATACAAAAGGGAGAAAACAAGATTTTTGGTGTGGATTTTCATGATTTTCTCCAAAAAGAGCAAAGTTCTAATATGGTTGAGCTAGCTTCAGAATTCGGCCTGTCTGTAAGGGATATAAGGAAGCTGAAAAAACATTTGGAACGTTCTTAGAAATACCTATTGACATTATTCGAGTTGATTCGTATCATTATATAAATATAAAAGGCAAATAGTATCCGATGATGAAGAAGAGTAGTTAAGCCCCACATGGAAAGAGAAGAAATGCCTTGGGCTGAAAGCATTTCTGCATGATGATTTAATGAAAGAACACTTCGTAGGATCCTCTCTGAAAAAAGCAAGCTTTTAGTAGGAGACGGACGTTTACAGGCGTTAACTGTCAAAGAGGAGGATTACGTTTTTTCACTGATGGATTTTATCCGCAGCAGAATAATCCTCAACTAGGGTGGCACCACGGGAAAAATATCAAGCTCTCGTCCCTTGTATTGTATACAAGGAACGAGAGCTTTTTTATGTTTTTACATAAAGTTGCAATAGGAGGAAAGAAAATGGCGTCTATTCGAATACCAAGGGGAACGCAGGACATTCTCCCTGGAGAAGTAGAAAAATGGCAGCTTATCGAAGAAACAGCGAGAAAAATTTGCGCGAAATTTCAATACAAAGAAATCAGAACACCGATTTTTGAGCATACAGAGCTATTTCTGCGCAGTGTCGGTGATACAACAGACATCGTCCAAAAAGAAATGTATACATTTGAGGACCGCGGCGAACGCAGTCTGACATTACGCCCGGAAGGAACAGCAGCGGTTGTTCGCTCCTTTGTCGAAAATAAAATGTACGGTGATGCGAATCAGCCTGTAAAGCTTTATTATATGGGGCCAATGTTCCGTTATGAACGCCCGCAGGCAGGAAGATACCGCCAATTTGTTCAGTTTGGCGTTGAAGCGATTGGAAGTTCTGATCCAGCCATTGATGCGGAAGTTATCTCCTTAGCAATGTCTCTATACAAAGAGATGGGCTTAAAGAAATTAAAGCTTGTCATTAACAGCTTAGGAGATAAGGAGAGCCGCAATGCACATCGTGAAGCCTTGGTTAACCACTTCAAACCAAGAATTGGCGAGTTCTGTTCTGATTGTCAAAGCAGACTGGAAAAAAATCCAATGCGCATACTCGACTGTAAACAGGATCGTGACCATGAGCTGATGAAAACGGCACCATCCATTATTGATTACCTAAATGAGGAGTCAAAGAATTATTTTGAAAAGGTGCAGAAATACCTTAATGATCTTGACATCCCTTTTGTAGTCGATTCTAATCTTGTACGCGGCCTCGACTATTACAACCACACAGCCTTTGAAATTATGAGTGATGCGGAAGGCTTCGGCGCGATTACGACCCTTTGCGGAGGTGGCCGCTACAATGGATTAACCGAAGAAATTGGCGGTCCGGAAGCACCTGGAATTGGTTTTGCTATGAGTATAGAGCGCTTTATTGCTGCATTGAACGCTGAACAGGTTGAACTGGAGCTTGGCAATCAGCTTGACTGCTATCTTGTATCTTTAGGCGATGAAGCTAAGGATTACACAGTCGGCCTGCTGCAAAAGCTGCGTTTGGCAGGCTATTCTGCTGAAAGAGACTACCTTGATCGAAAAATTAAAGCCCAGTTCAAAGCAGCTGATCGACTGCATGCCAAGTATGTCGCTGTTTTAGGCGAAGATGAACTGAAAGCAAATAAAATTAATCTTAAATTTATGGAAACTGGAGAACAAATGGAAGTCAATCTTGATCAATTTATTGAAAAGTTCTCAGAGTTAAACAATCGGGAGGAATAAACATGTTTGGGAGAACCTACTTCTGCGGGGAAGTGACAGAAGCCGCTATCGGTGAAAAGGTAACGTTAAAAGGCTGGGTGCAAAGACGACGTGATTTAGGAGGAGTCATCTTTGTTGATCTTCGTGACCGCACTGGAATCATTCAGGTCGTTTTTAATCCAGAGATTTCAAAGGAAGCACTGGAGATTGCTGACAAAATAAGAAGTGAATATGTAATTGACATCCAGGGTGAAGTTGTAGCCCGTCAGGAAGGAACTTTTAACGAAAATCTTAAAACAGGCCGTATTGAAATTTTTGCTGAAAAAATTACGATTATAAATGAAGCAAAAACACCGCCATTCATGATTGAAGATAAAACAGACGTTTCAGAAGATGTTCGTCTTAAATACCGTTATATGGACCTAAGAAGACCAGTGATGTTTGAAACATTAAAAATGCGTCACCAGGTAACAAAAACGATCAGGGACTTTCTTGATGGCGAAGGCTTTCTTGATGTTGAAACACCAATCTTAACAAAGAGCACGCCAGAAGGTGCACGTGATTATCTTGTTCCAAGCCGTGTTCACCCAGGAGAATTCTATGCATTGCCGCAATCACCGCAAATTTTTAAACAGCTATTAATGGTTTCAGGATTTGAGCGCTATTACCAGATTGCCCGCTGTTTCCGTGATGAGGACCTGCGTGCAGACCGCCAGCCTGAATTTACACAAGTCGATATTGAAATGAGCTTTTTAAGCCAGGAAGATATTATGGGCATGATGGAAAGAATGATGGGAAAAGTCATGAAAGAAGTAAAAGGGATAGAGGTGCAAACTCCATTCCCTCGCTTAACCTATCAGGAAGCTATGGACCGGTATGGTTCAGATAAGCCTGATACAAGATTTGATATGGAGCTGACAGATGTATCTGAAATCGTTAAGGATTCAAGCTTCAAGGTATTCGCAGGTGCTGTGTCTTCAGGAGGACAAGTAAAGGCCATCAATGTGAAGCAGGGTGGGGAGAAATATTCAAGAAAGGATATTGATGCCTTAACTGAATTTGCTGCTGTCTATGGTGCAAAAGGCCTTGCCTGGCTAAAAGCTGAAGAGGATGGACTAAAAGGACCGATTGCCAAGTTCATTACGGAAGACGAGCAAAAGGCATTTACTTCCGTGCTATCTGCAGAAAAAGGCGATTTACTGTTGTTTGTTGCCGATAAGAAAAATGTGGTTGCCGATTCTCTTGGCGCACTGCGCCTTAAGCTTGGAAAAGAACTTGACCTTATTGATCAGAGCAAGTTTAATTTCCTTTGGGTAACGGATTGGCCATTGCTTGAGTATGACGATGAAGCGGGACGTTATTTTGCTGCCCACCATCCGTTTACAATGCCTGTAAGAGAAGACTTGCCGCTGCTTGAAACAGATCCATCCAAAGTGAAAGCACAAGCCTATGACATTGTGTTAAATGGCTATGAGCTTGGCGGCGGATCTTTGCGTATTTTTGAGAAGAATGTTCAGGAAAAAATGTTCAAAGCCCTCGGCTTCTCTAAAGAAGAGGCATATGAACAATTTGGCTTCTTGCTAGACGCTTTTGAATACGGAACACCTCCGCATGGCGGAATTGCTTTGGGTCTAGACCGTTTTGTTATGCTGCTGGCTGGAAGAACGAATCTTCGCGACACGATTGCCTTTCCTAAAACAGCAAGTGCAAGCGACCTGTTAACGGACGCTCCTGGAGAGGTCAGCGAAGCACAGCTAAATGAACTAAATTTAAAATTAAAAATGGCTAAGAAATAAATAAGCAGGATAAAAGGGGCAGCACTGGCTGCTCCTTTTATATTAAAAAGGTATATTTTTCCTATTCTTATTTTATTGAAAGCGTTAACATCCTGTGATAAAATACAATTAATTCAGAAAGAGTCCTGATGTGTTCGTTGTGTAACCTGAAGTTTGACCGAACACATTTCCTTCGGGAGTCTCGAGTTTCAATGCAGCGTACATGCCCCTATGGATGGGGGACTTACAAAAGCATGAACAGGACACCCACCTGCTGAGTGCGGGTTCAAACGAAGGCATCCTAAAGCGACGGCACGATTGGGACTCTTTCCCATACATACGTTTAATCAATCCATACTAAATTAGTATGGATTTTTTGTTTTTACTATGCATTTTGACAAAAAAGTATGATATATTCGTTAACGGGAAAAAGATAAAGAAATGAATTGATAAAGTTTGGAGCTGAGATAGATGTTGCATCAATTTTCAAGAAATGAGCTTGCGATTGGCACAGAGGGATTAGACATCATGAAAAACAGTACCGTCGCTGTGCTTGGGGTCGGCGGTGTCGGTACCTTTGCAGCAGAGGCGCTTGCTAGATCTGGTGTAGGAAAGCTGGTTCTTATAGACAAAGATGATGTAGATATTACGAATGTGAACCGGCAAATTATTGCGTTGCTGTCAACCGTTGGTCAGCCAAAAGCGGATTTAATGAAAGAAAGAATTAAGGATATCAACCCTGAATGTGAAGTGGTTGCTCTGAAGATGTTCTACACAGAAGAAACATATGAGGAAATTTTTGCTCATAAACTCGATTTTGTTGTAGATGCGTCAGATACGATTATTTACAAGATCCATTTAATGAAGGAATGCTTGAAAAGAAATATTCCAATGATTTCAAGTATGGGAGCGGCTAATAAAACAGATCCTACCCGTTTCCGGATTGCAGATATTTCAAAAACCCATACAGATCCGATTGCCAAAGTGATTCGCACACGCTTGAAAAAGGATGGAATCCGTAAGGGGATACCGGTTGTCTTCTCTGATGAAAGCCCGATAGTGATTCGCGAAGATGTCCGCAAGGTAGTTGGAAAAGACGATGCAGAAATCCGCAAAGCTAAAATGCCGCCGTCCTCCAATGCCTACTGCCCATCCGTGGCTGGTCTCATCATGGCAAGCTACGTCGTCAATAACCTGCTAAAGGACATCAAAATTACACGAGTCAGCGACGAAAATAAATAACAAACAGCAGTAGCAGTTTAACGCTTTAAAGGAATGGGGGTCAGTCCCCCGCTGCTTTAAAGCGCCGGGGGACTGACCCCCATCGCGTTAGAGTGGTAAAGTATTACTATTTTTGCAAATTGGCATAGATTCCTGCCAAGGCCTGTTCAAATTTGCCTGTTTTCTTTGGCTGGTAATAGATTTTGTTTTTGATCCGGTCCGGCAGGTATTGCTGTTTGACCCAGCCTGATTCATAGTCATGCGGATATTTATAGTCGATTCCTCTGCCGAGCTCTTTCGCACCTTTGTAGTGGGCATCTTTTAAATGATCCGGCACTTCGCCGCTAATTCCAGTGCGGATATCTGCAATAGCCGAGTCAATGGCCATAATAGCCGAGTTTGATTTAGGCAGCAGACAAAGCTCAATCACCGCATTGGCAAGCGGAATTCTTGCTTCCGGAAAGCCCAGTCTTTCTGCGGTCTCTATGGCAGCGAGTGTTCTGGCACCAGCTTGCGGTGAAGCTAGTCCAACATCCTCATAAGCAATGACAATGAGGCGCCTGCTGATACTCTGCAGATCTCCTGCTTCTATTAATCTTCCTAAGTAATGCAGGGCAGCATTCACGTCACTTCCGCGGATAGACTTTTGAAAGGCAGAAATCACATCATAATGTCCATCCCCATCTTTATCATAGGTCAGGCTTTTTCTTTGAATGCATTCTTCTGCCGTCTGTAAATCAATTTGTATGATCCCTGCTTCATCAGGCTCTGTCGACAAAGCGGCGAGCTCCAAAGCATTCAACGAGCTTCTAACATCTCCATTTGATGCTGTTGCTAAATGGGTAAGAGCTTCGTCTGAAATGTTAATATTTTTTTCGCCAAGACCGCGTTCTTCATCCTCAATTGCCCTCTTTAGAGCCTTTTTAATATCTTCAACAGCCAAAGGCTTCAATTCAAATATCTGGCATCGGCTTCTGATTGCCGGATTGATGGCATGATAGGGATTGCTTGTTGTTGCCCCAATCATTGTAATCATCCCATTTTCTAAATAAGGCAAAAGAAAATCCTGCTTAGCCTTATCAAGACGATGTACCTCGTCTAATAAAAGAATGACCTTTCCAGACATTTTTGCCTCGGCTGCGACAACTTCCATATCCTTTTTATTATTGGTTACCGCGTTTAAAGTCCGAAATGCATAACGGGTGCTTCCGGCAATCGCGCTGGCAATCGATGTTTTTCCGATACCTGGGGGTCCATATAGTATCATGGATGAAAGCTGTTTTGCCTTTACCATTCGGCTGATAATTTTTCCTTCTGCTACTAGATGCTCCTGCCCGATAATCTCTTCAATAGTCCGAGGCCGCATCCGGTAGGCTAATGGTTTTATGCTCAAATCAATCACTCCAGTAGCTGACACATTATTCATTAAACATACCATAAATAAAGTATGGACTAAATGATTTATCCTTGGCAAATATGCTATAATTACAAAAGTCTATCTAAATACTAAGAATATGCCTATGGCGGGGAGAAAAGGCAAATGAATAATAAAATAAGCGGGCAGATAGGTGCAAGATTTTTTGTCTTTGTCATTGGCTTGCTGCTGATGAGTCTTGGCATCGTATTACTGATTGTTGCGGATTTAGGGGTTTCACCTTGGGATGTCCTTCACGTTGGACTATATTATCAGCTTGGTCTGACTATAGGAAGCTGGTCCATTATTGTTGGGTTGGCCATATTAACTGCTTCCTCGCTGATCCTGAAGGAATTCCCGAAAATGGGAGCCTTTTTAAATATGATTCTTATTGGCTTATTTATGGATTTTTATCTATGGCTGCCTTTTATGCAAACACCTTCGTCATTAATTGGCAAGCTGGTTATGTTTCTTTCTGGTTTAGTCATTTGCTGCTATGGCATGGGGACTTACATATCAGCCCAGTTTGGTGCAGGTCCCAGAGATAGTCTGATGATTGCCTTAACATCGAAAACAGGCTGGAAGATCGGCCATGTCAGAGGCGTAATGGAAATTGTTGTTTTGATTATTGGATGGCTGCTTGGCGGCCCTGTTTTTTGGGGAACAGTGATTATCGGTTTACTGCTTGGGCCAATTGCCGGGGTTGCTATACCGCAATGCAAGGCGTTAACAGAGCGATTTTTATCAAGGATGAAAAAGAGAAAGGATATCCTTGTTATCAATGAAAAAGATAGAGGTGTCAGTTCATGAAAATTTCGACTAAGGGCCGCTATGGCTTAACAATTATGATGGAACTAGCAAAGAAATATGGAGAGGGTCCAATTTCCTTAAAATCAATTGCCCAGATGAATGACCTTTCTGAGCATTATCTAGAGCAGTTAATCGCGCCATTACGGAATGCTGGCTTGGTAAAAAGCATTCGTGGAGCGTATGGCGGCTATATTTTAGGTGAGAGCCCTGAAAAAATCACGGCTGGAGATATTATCCGCGTCCTTGAAGGGCCCATTAGCCCAGTGGAAGGAATTGAAAATGAAGAGCCTGCAAAAAAACATCTATGGATGAGAATCCGCGATGCAGTAAAAGAGGTTTTAGATGGAACCACCCTAGAAGACCTTGCCAATTATGCGGATGATGGCTCAACAGAGGGTTATATGTTCTATATTTAGGCATTACTAGAAGTAGAGATAAAAATAAAGAAGGTGAATCAGATGGAGAGAATTTATGTTGACCATGCGGCAACATCTCCCATGCACCCAAACGTCATCGAAAAAATGACAGAGGTAATGAAAACTGAATTCGGGAACCCGTCAAGCATTCATTCTTTCGGAAGAAGTGCCCGTCACATTGTTGATGAGGGCAGAGCAGCTATTGCCAAAAGCATTGGTGCCGAGGTGAATGAAATTATTTTTACAAGCGGGGGCACCGAAGCTGACAACCATGCAATTTTTGGCACAGCAGAAGCTAGCAAGCAGCATGGCAGACATATTATTACAACACAAATTGAACACCATGCCGTCCTTCACGCATGCCAGGAGCTTGAAAAGCAAGGCTTTGAGGTTACTTATCTGCCTGTAGATGATAAAGGACGGATTTCAGCTGAAGCTGTAAAAAACGCGCTTAGAGATGATACCATCCTTGTGACTGTTATGTATGGCAATAACGAGGTCGGTACGATTCAGCCAATAAAGGAAATTGGTCAGATTTTGGCTGACCATCAGGCAGTTTTTCACACGGATGCAGTTCAGGCTTTTGGGCTGGAAAAAATAAATGTAAAGGAACTGGGCATCGATTTGATGTCCATTTCTGCCCATAAAATAAACGGTCCAAAAGGAATCGGGTTTTTATTTGCCAATAAAGACATCACGCTGTACTCGCGCATGTTCGGCGGTGAGCAGGAGAGAAAAAGACGGGCAGGCACTGAAAATGTTCCTTCCATTGCAGGCTTAAGACAAGCTGTGGAAATAGCACAGAGCGAAATGGAAAAAAGGGTGAGCACCTATAAAGAATATAAATCAGCTTTCATGAAGAAGCTCACAGATCATGGTGTTAAATATAGCCAAAACGGATCGCTTGATTATTCTTTGCCGCATGTTTTAAACTTAAGCTTTCCAGGAACAAATGTGGAGGCAATGCTTGTTAATTTGGATTTAGCCAAAATTGCGGCATCCAGTGGTTCAGCATGCACAGCTGGCTCTATTGACCCCTCTCATGTGCTTGTCGCCATGTACGGAAAAAACGACGAGCGCCTGCAGAATTCCATTAGGTTCAGCTTCGGAATTACCAACACCCTGGAGCAAATCGAAAAGGCTGCTGAAGAAACAAGCAAAATCGTCCATCGTTTAACGCGTTAAACGATTGGGGGCCTGACCCCCATTGCGGTGATGCGTTAAACCGCTGGGGGCCTGACCCCCGGTACGTTAAAGTGTTAAAGAATTTTTTGTTTAGAAATGTGGTGATATAGATGAAGAAGGATCCTAAGGATACGCGTGTGGTTGTGGGAATGTCCGGTGGTGTTGATTCTTCTGTTGCTGCGCTTTTGTTAAAGGAACAGGGGTATGATGTCATCGGGATTTTCATGAAGAACTGGGATGATACTGACGAAAATGGCGTTTGTACAGCGACAGAAGACTATAATGATGTCATCCGCGTGTGCAACCAGATCGGCATCCCGTACTACGCCGTTAACTTTGAAAAACAATACTGGGATAAGGTGTTTACCTATTTCCTGGATGAATATAAAGCAGGCAGAACGCCGAATCCTGATGTCATGTGCAATAAGGAAATTAAATTCAAAGCCTTTTTAGAGCATGCCATGCAGCTTGGCGCAGACTATTTGGCAACAGGCCACTATGCCCAAGTTGCCTATCGCGACGGAGAATACAAAATGCTCCGCGGTGTCGATGAAAATAAGGACCAAACCTATTTTCTTAACCAATTGGGCCAGGATCAGCTTGAAAAAGTCATGTTCCCGATTGGGGATATCGAAAAAGCAAAAGTGCGTGAAATCGCCCTAAAAGCCGGATTGGCTACAGCTTCGAAAAAAGACAGTACAGGTATTTGCTTTATCGGCGAACGAAACTTCAAGGAATTCTTAAGCGGCTATCTTCCAGCACAGCCTGGCAATATGGTTACCTTTGACGGCAAGGTGATGGGGAAACATGACGGTCTGATGTATTATACAATTGGACAGCGTCATGGCCTAGGCATCGGCGGCTCAGGAGAACCATGGTTTGTGATTGGAAAAGACCTTAAGAAGAATCTCCTTTACGTCGGACAAGGCTTCCACCATGACAAGCTTTACTCCGATTCCATTACAGCAGTCAATGTAAGCTGGGTATCCAAAAAAGAAAAACCGGCATCGTTTGAGTGTACGGCTAAATTTAGGTACCGTCAGCCTGATAATAAAGTGACCGTTGAACTAATGGAAGATAACAAAGCAAAGGTAATCTTCCACCAGCCGATCAGAGCGGTCACACCAGGGCAGGCCGTTGTTTTCTATAATGGCGATGAATGCCTTGGCGGCGGAACGATCGACGAAATTTACAAAAATGAAAAGCGGCTAGATTATGTGGGGTAAATAGGAGTGGGGACTGTCTAAGTGGAAACACATTGGACAGTCCTCTTTTTTTTCATAGAAGCATGAATATGGTATACTTTTTTGAGAGAAATGGAGTGTTGTCATTGGATAAAAACCAGTTAGGTATTCAATATATGCAAGAAGGAAAATGGGAGGACGCTGCGAAAGTATTTATGGAAGCGATCGAGGATAATCCGCAAGACCCTACCTCTTATATTAACTTTGGAAATGTCTTAACAGTAGTAGGAGAGACTGAAAAGGCACTGAAATTTTACCAGAAAGCCATTGAGCTTGATGAGAATGCTGCCGCTGCTTATTATAGTGCGGGCAGCCTTTATTACGAACTTCAAGCATTTGAACAAGCAAAAACCATGTTTGAAACAGCACTGAAAAAAGGATTAAATAACGGCGATACTTTTTTCATGCTTGGTATGACGCTAGCTGCTCTTGATCAGCAGAAATTTGCCCTTCCTTATTTGCAGCGCAGCACGGAATTAAATCAGGAAGATGCACAAGCGCAATTCCAGTATGGATTATGCCTAGCCAAGCTTAATTTTATAGATGAATCAATTTCCCAATTAGAAAGATGTCTTGAAATAGATCCGTCTCATGCGGATGCCTGCTATAATCTTGGCGTTGCCTATGGCTTTAAAGAGGATGAGAAAAAGGCGCTGGCATACTTTGAAAAAACATTGGAAATTCAGCCGGATCATCTACTTGCAGGCTATGGCAAAAAAATGATTGAGGAAGCGAAAGAACAATAAATCTGTTTTGACCGGAAGGAGGCGAGAATGATGGAGAGGCAGGATGTTCAGGGTTCTCTTGAACTTTTTTCAGAACAAGAAAAGAAATATGTCAAGGGCAGGCCGATTGTGACGATTTTTCACAATGAGCAAAATTTGTATACGGTTATACGGATTCGTGTGGATGAAACCAATCATGTTTATGAGGAAAAAGAAGCGGTCGTCACCGGCTATTTTCCAAAAGTGTATGAACAGGAAACCTATATTTTCTATGGAGAATTCAAGGAACATCCGAAATTTGGCCTTCAGCTTCATGCCAGTCATTATCGCAAAGATATTCCGCAAACAAAACAGGGCGTAATTAGCTATCTATCCAGTGAGCTTTTTAAAGGCATCGGGAAAAAAACAGCTGAAAGTATTGTTGAAGTCCTAGGGGAAAATGCTATTACGAAAATCTTGAATGAACCTTCTTTGCTTGATAGCATCCCGCGTCTGCCGCCAGATAAGGCAAAGTCCTTGTACGATACACTTATGGAGCACCAAGGACTCGAGCAGGCGATGATTGCCCTAAACCAATACGGGTTTGGCCCTCAGCTATCAATGAGAATTTATCAGGTTTATAAAGAAACAACCATTGATGTGATCCAAAACAATCCCTATAAATTGGTTGAGGATGTGGAAGGGATAGGTTTTGCCAGGGCGGATGAGCTCGGCTATCAGCTGGGGATTTCAGGGAATCATCCAGATCGGATCAGGGCAGCCAGTCTTTATGTTTTAGAGACGGAGTCGATGCAGGCTGGCCATGTTTATGTGGAAGCAAAAGACCTCCTGCAAAGGACAAAAGGGCTTTTGGAGGAAAACAAACGGGATCAGATTGAATTTGCTGATATTTCCAATGAAATCGTGAAGCTTGGCGAAGAGGGCAAAATCATTGTGGAAGAAAGAAAATTATATTTGCCCTCTCTTTATTTTTCCGAAAAAGGGCTTGTGACTAATATCAAACGCCTCTTAAAGCAGACAGAATATGAGGATCAATTTCCTGAATCGGAATTTTTGCTTGCGCTCGGGAAGCTGGAAGAACGGATAAAAGTACAGTATGCTCCCTCGCAAAAAGATGCTATTCAAACAGCATTAATGTCTCCAATGCTTATTTTAACCGGGGGGCCAGGAACAGGAAAGACAACCGTAATTAAGGGGATTGTTGAGCTTTATGCCGAGTTGCATGGCTGTTCCTTGAATCCTAAAGATTATAAAAAGGAAGAACCTTTTCCATTTTTGCTGGCGGCTCCTACGGGAAGAGCGGCAAAAAGAATGGCGGAATCCACTGGTTTACCTGCCGTTACGATCCATAGACTGCTTGGGTGGAATGGTACAGAAGGCTTTGATCACCATGAGGAAAATCCTTTAGAGGGAAAAATATTAATTGTAGACGAAACATCGATGGTTGATATTTGGCTGGCAAACCAATTATTTAAAGCTTTGCCTGATCATATTCAGGTGATTTTAGTGGGAGATGAAGATCAGCTTCCATCCGTGGGGCCAGGACAGGTTCTAAAAGACCTGCTAAGATCGGAACGTGTTCCTACTGTCAGGCTGACGGACATTTACCGCCAGGCAGAGGGGTCTTCAATTATTGAATTAGCCCATGAAATGAAAAAAGGCAAGCTCCCTGTTAATATCACTGCCCAGCAGGCTGACCGTTCATTTATAAGATGCACCCAGGCACAAATTCCAGCCGTTGTTGAGCAGGTTGTTTCAAATGCTAAAAGAAAAGGGTATACGGCAAAGGATATCCAGGTGCTGGCACCGATGTATAAAGGTCCCGCAGGCATTGATAAATTAAATGAAATCTTACAGGAAATTTTTAACGCAAATCCTGATGGAACACGGAAGGAAATCGCGTTTGGCGATATCAAATATCGCATTGGTGATAAGGTCCTCCAGCTTGTTAACCAGCCGGAAAACCATGTGTTTAATGGAGACATGGGCGAGATTGTATCCATTTTTTATGCGAAGGAAAATACGGAAAAACAGGATATGATTATCGTTTCGTTCGATGGGATTGAAGCCACCTATACGCGGCAGGATTTAAATCAGATTACCCTGGCCTATTGCTGTTCAGTGCACAAATCCCAGGGCAGTGAGTTTCCTATTGTTATCTTGCCCGTTGTCAGAAGCTATTATCGCATGCTGCGAAGAAATTTGCTGTATACCGCCATTACCCGAAGCCGGCAATTTTTAATCCTGTGCGGGGAAGAGGATGCGCTAAGGACAGGTGTCTCTAGAGCCGATGATCATGCAAGGTTAACCAGCTTAACAGAAAGGCTGCAGGAAGCCATTTTTGATTCGAATTCGGCTGCTGTGGCCACAATAGATGAAAATTCATCTAAAGATGAAGCTGCTTTGGAAGAGACTGTAAAACAGCCTTTAAGCTATGAAGAAGAGCTCATGAAAGTCGACCCGTTAATTGGTATGGCAAATTTAACACCGTATGATTTTATGGAAACAGAAAAAAGCTAAAGGAGAGAACAGTCTAAATGAAGGCTGTTCTTTTTGTCTCTAAAGAAAAAATAGAGGGGTGCCGACAATGGGAAAATGGAATGAAGAAGCTGCACCAAACAATAATCTAAACCCAGCAGACCTCAAAAAGTCAAAATTCCTTGGTACAGCATCAAACCAGACCCACGAATTCTCCGAAGAACTAGCCGACGGCGGCGTAAGAAACGAAAGATTCAACAAGCCTCGCTACAATAAGCATTAACGCTTTAAAGCACCGGGGGACTGACCCCCAGCTTATTAACGCTTTAAAGCACCGGGGGACTGACCCCCAGCTTATTAACGCTTTAAAGCACCGGGGGACTGTCCCCCAGCTTATTAACGCTTTAAACCGCTGGGGGCCTGACCCCCAGCGCGGTGGTGGGCTAAAGGGGTATGTTTTCGGTGTAAAGACGCAAACTAAGGGTGTTCCGGAAAGGTGGGACAACTTTTGCGGACATTTTCTCTTCTTAAGGGTCTTCCGGTTATTGAGCTGAAGAGCGGGACGAAGATTGGCGATGTGTATGATTTGAATATTTCGGCGAGCGGAACCGTGAAGGGTTTGCTTGTCCGAAGGGGCGCATTGCTAAGGAAGTCCTTTCTCCTGGAAGTAAAGGATGTAAAATCATTTGGCTGGGATGGCATTATGGTTCAGGATCAATCCTTCATGAAGCCAATCAAAAAGCTTGATGAGTATACATTCGAAAGCCAGAATAGTTTGACCGGAAAATCAATTATGACTAGTGAAGGACAGCGGCTTGGTTTGCTTGATGATGTATATTTTCACGAAGAAGTGGGGACAATCGTAGGGTATGAACTATCGGATGGCTTCTTTTCAGATATGATGGAAGGAAAACGAGTAATTAAGACCGAGGTTCCCCCTGCTATTGGAAAGGACGCCATCATCGTAAACGTGAAAGAGTGAGGTGTCTTTTCCATGCTTAAATGTCCCAACTGCCAAAGCAAAGATATTGGAAAAATAGGAATCAGCCAGTACTATTGCTGGAACTGTTTTATTGAATTAACGATTTCCAAAGGTGTCATTAACACCCATCAGGTAGAAGAAGATGGAACATTAAGTTCACTTGATGATTTATTTGCAGAGGAAGAGCGGCGCTACCTCTCATAGAAAAATTTATCTACTACCAAAACTAGCGAGGTGGTCATATTGAATCGGATGTTGACCTCAGGCTTAGCATTTGCAGCGGGAATGGCAGCATATAATCTGCTGCAGAAAAATAATATGATGTCTGCAAAACAAATGAAAAAAATGCAAAAACGCATAACCAAAATGTTTTAACACTATTGCGCTAAATCCAGGGCTAACGCAAAAGCTTGCGTTGGCCCTTTACATACCAAAAATAGAATAAATTTTCCGCTGCATACTCACAATACTTGTGAGGAGGGAAAAAAACGTGTGGATATTCGGCTAAAATGGTATTATCGTCTAGGTTTTCTCCTTCTCTTATTTATTGTCCTATTTGTCTTTCTTAAGCTTCAGCAACTGTGGATGCCGGTATTAAAGGTAATATTAGCTGTTTTATTTCCTTTTATTATTGCAGCCTTTATTACATATTTGCTTCATCCTCTCATAGAGAAATTAAACGACAGCGGACTTCATAAAGGTGTTGCTGTGTTCGGCATTTATATCCTTTTTTTTGGCAGTTTAGGTTTTGCCTTTTATAAAGGGGTACCTGCATTCATCCATCAGCTTAAGGATTTATCGGAAAATGCACCAGTTTTTGCTGATCAATACCGAGGATGGATTCAGCTCATTCAAGAAAAAACCTCTACATGGCCAGAAGGGCTGCAAACAAGGATTGATGAAGGCATTGCAGCGATGGAAGCCTATATTGATAAAATTTTTACGAAAAGTGTTAATATATTGATGGGGATTTTAAATGACCTGATCATCATCGCACTTATTCCGTTTATCTCCTTTTATATGCTGAAGGATTATGATTTAATCAAAAAAACTGCCTGGTATTTAACGCCGAGAAGATGGAGACAGGAAGGAATTCTATTCTTAAAAGATGTTGATAAATCTCTTGGGAGCTATATTAGAGGGCAGCTTCTGGTATGTGTAGCAATCGGAACAATCTCATCATGCCTTTTTTGGATTTTTGATATGAAGTATCCGCTATTGCTTGGATTTATTATCGGGCTGACGAATGTGATTCCGTATTTTGGGCCTGTTATCGGCGCTATTCCAGCTGTCATTATTGCCTCTACAATCTCGATAAAAATGGTCATTATTGTTGTGGTTATTGTTGTTATTCTGCAATTTCTCGAAGGAAACATTCTGTCTCCGCTCATCGTTGGAAAAAGCCTGGATATGCATCCGCTGATCATTATGTTTGCCTTGCTAGCGGGAGGGGAAGCAGGCGGAGTCGTTGGGCTGATCATTGCTGTACCTATCCTAGCGGTTATTAAGGTAAGCCTTGTCCATGCAAAATCACATTTTGGAAAAAGGCCAAACCCTAAATTCTCCAGGACGTAATTGAAATATTGACAAACCATATTTTATATCGCTATAATGCGACTATACCAAATATATAAGAAACATGAAGAAGGAACGAGTATGTTATAGTCCATCTACAGAAAGGGAGCTCCAAGGCTGAAAGAACTCCCAGATGAAGGATAACAGAAAGCTAATCCAGAGTGCAGCTAATCCCTGCCGTTATCCGCGTTAAGGAGTATTGAGATAAAAAGCTAAAAAGCAGCAATACGCTTACGCTTTTTAATCAGGGTGGTACCGCGAGCAAGCTCTCGTCCCTGTCCAGGGATTGGAGCTTTTTTTGTGCAAAAAAATAGTCCGCTGTAATGCTTTAAACCACCGGGGGTCAGGCCCCCGATATGGTAACGCATTAACGCGATGGGGGTCAGGCCCCCGGTGCGGTGATGTGTTAAAGTCATTAGAAAATAAATAGCTCGACAGGAGGAAGAACAATGAAACAATTATCTGGATCTGAGATCCGCCGTATGTTTTTAGAGTTTTTCAAGGAAAAAGGACATTCTATTGAACCAAGTGCACCACTTGTTCCGCATGATGACCCATCTCTTCTTTGGATTAACAGCGGAGTTGCAACGCTGAAAAAATATTTTGACGGTCGCGTGATTCCTGAAAATCCTAGAATTACAAACGCACAGAAATCAATCCGCACAAATGATATTGAGAACGTTGGAAAAACCGCGCGTCATCATACTTTTTTCGAAATGCTCGGCAACTTCTCTATTGGTGACTATTTCAAAAAAGAAGCGATTGAGTGGGCATGGGAATTCTTAACGGATGAAAAATGGATTGGCTTTGAAAAAGAGAAATTATCTGTTACCATCCACCCAGAAGACGAAGAAGCGTATGAGCTTTGGAAGAACGATATTGGCGTTCCAGAAGAAAGAATCATCCGCCTAGAAGGTAACTTCTGGGATATTGGTGAGGGCCCAAGCGGACCAAACACAGAAATTTTCTACGATCGCGGATCTGAATATGGAAATGATGAAAGCGACCCTGAATTATATCCAGGCGGGGAAAATGAACGTTACTTAGAGGTATGGAACCTTGTATTCTCAGAGTTCAACCATAACCCGGATGGAACATATACACCGCTTCCGAAAAAGAACATTGATACAGGGATGGGCCTTGAACGCATGGCATCTGTTGTGCAAAATGTGCCAACCAACTTTGATACAGATTTATTTATGCCGATTATCCGCGGAACAGAAGAAATCTCCGGTGAGAAATATGGTGCAAGCAAAGAAAAAGATGTGTCATTCAAGGTTATTGCCGACCATATCCGTACGGTTGCCTTTGCGATTGGTGATGGAGCACTTCCATCAAATGAGGGCCGCGGCTATGTATTGCGCCGTCTGCTCCGCCGTGCTGTCCGTTATGCAAAGCAAATTAATATCAACCGTCCTTTCATGTACGAGCTTGTCCCGGTTGTCGGAGAAATTATGCAGGATTTCTACCCGCAGGTGAAAGAAAAAGAGGATTTCATTCAAAAGGTTATCAAAAATGAAGAGGAACGATTCCATGAAACTCTTCATGAAGGCTTGGCAATTTTATCTGAAGTGATCAAGAAAGAAAAAGAAAAGGGCAATGATATTATCCCTGGAACAGATGTATTCCGCCTGTATGATACTTATGGTTTCCCTGTTGAATTAACCGAGGAATATGCGGAAGAAGAAGGCATGAAAATCGACCATGATGGCTTTGAAGTTGAAATGGAGCATCAGCGTGAACGTGCACGTGCTGCAAGACAGGACGTAGAATCCATGCAGGTACAGGGCGGTGTCCTAGGTGAAATTAAAGTCGAAAGTAAATTTGTCGGCTATGACACGCTTGAAGCCGATGCACAAATTGTCGCGATTGTTAAAAATGGTCAATTAATTGAAGAAGCAAAAGCAGGCGAGGAAGTTCAGCTTATCCTTGACCAGACACCATTCTATGCAGAAAGCGGCGGTCAGATTGCCGATAAAGGCTTGCTGACAGCCGACGGCCTAAAAGTATCCATTAAAGACGTGCAAAAGGCGCCAAATGGACAAAACCTTCATAATGTAACGGTGGAGGAAGGAACCTTAAATCTGAATGATCGCGTTCATGCTGCTGTTGATGAAAAAACGCGTTCAAGAATTATTAAAAATCATACAGCAACCCACTTGCTTCACCAGGCATTAAAGGATGTTCTTGGCAGACACGTAAACCAAGCTGGCTCTTTGGTAGAACCTGACCGTCTGCGCTTTGACTTTTCTCACTTTGGCCAGGTAACACAAGAGGAGCTCGAGAAGGTAGAAAGCATTGTCAATGAGAAAATCTGGAACAGCATGGATTTAAATATCGAGTACAAGGGTATTGATGAAGCTAAGGCGATGGGAGCAATGGCTCTTTTCGGTGAAAAATATGGAAAAATTGTTCGTGTCGTTCAGGTAGGAAGCTACAGCCTTGAGCTTTGCGGAGGCTGCCACGTCCCTAATACGTCGGCAATAGGACTGTTTAAGATTCAATCCGAAACAGGCATTGGTGCAGGCACTCGCCGAATTGAAGCAGTAACTGGAGAAGCTGCTTATCATGTTATGAATGAACAAATAGGCATTCTTAAAGAAGCTGCGGGCAAATTAAAAGCGAACCCTAAAGACCTTGCTGGAAGAGTGGATGCATTGCTTGGCGAAATAAAACATCTTCAAAGAGAAAATGAATCCTTAACAGCTAAGCTTGGCAATATTGAAGCAGGAAGTCTAGTTAACCAAGCTAAAGAGGTAAACGGGGTAACGCTCCTGACAGCAAAGGTATCTGCAGCAGATATGAACAACTTAAGAAATATGGCTGATGATTTGAAAAACAAGCTCGGATCTGCTGTTGTTGTTCTTGGCAGTGTCAACGAAGGCAAGGTGAACCTGATCGCAGGTGTAACCAAGGATTTGATTGAAAAAGGCTACCATGCAGGAAAAATTATTAAAGAAGTAGCATCACGCTGCGGCGGCGGCGGCGGGGGCCGTCCAGATATGGCACAAGCTGGCGGTAAGGATCCGGATAAATTAGAGGGTGCACTGAATTTTGTAGAAGAATGGGTAAAATCCGTTTGATATCATGGGAAAGTAGTGTAGAATAGTAGTAACATATGGAAATGTTTGTTGCTTTTTGCGCCAATCAATTTCTAATTTAAGCGAGGTGTAAGGTATGAGCTCATTTGATAATACAATGAGATTCAGTTTTCCCGAGGAGCCAATGGAACATGATGTCAAACAAGTGCTATTTCAAGTATATGAAGCACTTCAAGATAAGGGCTATAATCCTATAAACCAGATCGTTGGTTATTTGCTTTCAGGGGATCCTGCCTACATTCCCCGCCATAAAGATGCACGAAATATTATTCGCAAGCTTGAACGGGACGAAATTATTGAAGAGCTTGTTAAATCATATTTAAATCAGCAGCGAAAGGGTTAAATAATGCGGACAATGGGACTCGATGTCGGCTCTAAGACAGTCGGCGTTGCTCTTAGCGATTTATTAGGTCTGACAGCTCAAGGCTTAGAAACATTGCAGATAAATGAAGAAAGACAGCAGTTTGGATTTGAAAAAATTGGACAAATTATTAATGAATATGAAGTCAGTAAGATTGTTGTCGGTCTGCCAAAAAACATGAATGGAACAATCGGTCCGCGCGGGGAGGCAAGCCAATTTTACGCTGAAGAGCTAAGAACCCGTTTTGGCTTGCCGGTTGTTCTCTGGGACGAGCGTCTAACAACAATGGCCGCAGAAAGAGTGCTGCTTGAAGCAGATGTCAGCCGGAAGAAACGGAAAAAGGTTATTGATAAGATGGCCGCAGTAATGATTTTACAAGGCTACTTAGATAGCCAAATTTAATGAGGTGAATAGAATGGATCACGGAGAAAATAATATTACAGTCGTAGATGAAGAAGGAAATGAGCAATTATGCGAGGTGCTTTTTACTTTTGATTCTCAAGAATTCGGAAAATCCTATGTGCTTTACTATCCAATGGGTGCAGATGAAGATGATGATGAAGAAATCGAAATTCATGCATCTGCGTTCATTCCGAATGAAAATGATAAAGATGGCGAACTAATGCCTATCGAAACTGATGAAGAATGGGATTTAATCGAGGAAATGCTTAATACATTCCTTGAAGAAGAGGAAGAATAATATCTGGAAACTGGTCTTTTATAGGCCAGTTTTTTATTTTACTAAAATAATTTAAAATAGTGCGGCTCTCTTATGTCAAAATGCAGCATGTCTCCATAAATTAATAAGTGTACAGGCATTTGATATGGAGGTGAAATAATGTCTAATCGCAGTCCTCTTTCAGGATTTAAAAAAGACGACGATAGTGTTGTCTGGATTTGGAATTATGTCGGGAATGCCAAAATCAAGATTGGCTATAAAATAAAAAAAGTGCTGCACCATGAACAATCGGAATTTCAGCAAGTTAGCATTGTTGAAATGGATGGGTTTGGCAGGGTATTAGTTCTTGATGGAACCCCGCAAATCTCTACCTTTGACGGATTTATTTATAACGAAATGATCAGTCATGTTCCTATTGTCACCCACCCAAACCCTAAGAAGGTTGCTATGATTGGCGGCGGAGATTGCGGGAATGCCCGTGAAGCGATGAAATATGATGGCATTGAAAAAATTGATGTCATTGAAATTGATGAGAAAGTAACTGAAATATGCCGAAAGTGGCTTACACCCCCTTCAGTATTTGAAAAGGACAACCGTTTTAACATCATCCATTGTGATGGGCTGGAATGGATGAAAGAAAATGATGAGAAATATGATGTGTTAGTCATCGACAGGCCAGACCCTGTGGGTCCTGGGAAAAAACTGTTTCAGCCGGAATTTTATCAGTATGTTTTTGATCGGCTGACAGAAGATGGCATCGCAGTCTTTCAATCAGGTTCCCCATATTATAATCAAGCCACTTTAAAGCGGACGGTTCAGCAATTACAGGAAAGATTTCCAATTGTCCGGACCTACCTGGTTTCTATCCCTTTATATCCCTGCGGAATTTGGAGCTTTACAGCAGCTTCAAAAAAATGGGATCCTCTCAATGCAGACCTGACAAAACTTAAACATCAAAGGACAAAATATATAACCCCTGAAGTTTTTCAAGCCTCTTTTGCCCTGCCGAAGTATGTTCAGGAATTATTTGATGAGGCTATAGAGGAAAGCTAGCTTAGAAAGGGACGCCAAAGTCCCTTTTAAAAAAGATCTTTTGCAACAAATTCTGTTTGAAAATCACTCATAATATCGGCAAATACATTAGCAGCTTCGACCGAATGGCTTTTCCTTAGGGTATAAGATAATTCGATTTGAAGGGAGTGAAAGTTTGGGCCATAGCCCGCATAATTTTTTCCATCCCCTTGGCGATGAAAGGCGATGGATGCGTCACCTTTGAACTTTTTGTCAAATATAATCGTGATATTTGGAAGTACTCCGTTTGCTTTTTCTATTAATTTTTCCCTAAACCAGCGTCTTATTTCAGGAGAACATGATCGGCCGCAAAGCGTTCCTATTTCTATAGCTGCAGGGCCATAATGCTTATCTTTCATCCCGTGAAAGGAAAGGTGCAAATAGGGCTTTATAATTTTTTTCTGCGACATATCGTAAATATGTAAATACTCAATCACCTCACGGATAACTCTCCGGTATTCTTCCACCCCTTTATTGTTTTGAATGTTGGGGACACGATTTAAATCACAGATTACCCTCGAAACCGAGCTGATAATTCCCGCACATCCAGTCCTCTTTATGATGTTCTCCACAATGACATCTGTGAATTGATCTGCATTAGGCGGGGCCGCATGCAGGGCCTCTGCATGACCAGATATAAATCCTTTGCCGATATTGTATTTTAGAAATTCTTGCTGAATATAGGGCACATGCATGGGTAACCACCTCTTGTAAGAATCATATTACATCATATTAATTATGAACTTTATTTGTGTTTTCATAATATATTAGAAAGTATTACAAGAAAAAATTTCCTCACAGAAAGACAATTAAAGGATAATTTCAATTGGAGGTTTTACATATGGAATTGACCGGGAAGCGATTCTGTATGATTTCAGATAAAGAACAATTACTGAAAATCCTCAATCTGAATAATGTGCCTTCTATCGAATTAGTTCATCCAAAGACATGTTCTTATCCGATTGTTGGAAGACTATTTGGCCATGATGGCGGAAGAAACCTTGGAGTTATTCATACCAAGGAACAGGCACTTGATGAAGGGTATGATTATTATACAAAGCTTTATTCATTAGAGAAGGAATATTATTTGGAAATTGAGTCACTTGCCATAAAAAAGGCTTATATTGCTGTCGGAGAGCATGTTATTCTTCATGACATTCCTATTCGAACCGGTGCTTTTGGCTGGCGCTGGAAAGAAACAGATATAAGTGAGTGGCAGAAGGAATTAAAAAATTTAGCCATCCGGGCATTGTACGTGACAGGTCTTAGGAGCGGTTTTGTTAAACTTGGCGAGTTAGCAGGAGGCTCTTTCATTGTAACGGATGTTAATCCGGCAAAAGACATGGATATGGAGCCAATTCATAAAGTCATAGAGCCTTTTACACTTGGGGCAGATGTAGAATTTATGCTTAGCTGCGAGGGAGAACTTTTGCCTGCATCAGACTTTTTTCCGATAGACGGTGGGGTTGGCTGCGATGCCCGCCAAATTGAGCAGGATAGCGGAGAATATGCTTTGGCAGAAATAAGGCCAGAACAGGCAGATAATCCGCATGACCTTTTCCGAAATATAGAAAGCCTTATTCATAAAGCATCAGAAATGGTTCCATTTAAAAATATTGAATTCTGTGCCGGGAGCATGCCTTTTTATGGCTATCAGGTTGGAGGGCATATTCATTTCGGTACTCCCCTTTCATTTTCTCTTCTAAAAGCGCTAGATTACTATCTCGCCATTCCAGTTTCGATGGTAGAGACTCCAAATACTGCAAGAAGAAGACGTAAAACTAAACATGGAGGACTTGGGCGTTATCGGGAAAAAAGCTATGGCTTTGAATATCTAACCTTGAGTTCCTGGATCATAAATCCAAAACTCACGATGTCTGTAATTTGTTTATCTCGCCTTATTGTCATCCATCATCATGAGTTAAAATCAGATTTATTATTCCATCCGCTTGTCCAGCAGGCATATTACCAAGGCAATCGCATCTTCCTCAAACAGCTATGGGGGGATATTAAAGAAGCTTTGATGAATACTTCGAGCTTTCCGCAGTATGAAAACGAGTTAGGCTATCTGTTTGAAGCAATTGAGGAAGGCTATTTATTTGCTGAAACGGAAGATATTCGCAATAACTGGGGAATCCAGCCTCATGAAAACCTATATGACCGCGGTCTTGTTATACAAATTCCAAAGAAGATGAGACAAAAGTTTAAGTTTCAGGAAGGACAACAGGCTTTTGTATGTGCAGGGAAAAATATATCCCAGGCTGAAATATGTGCTTATCCTTTTGCCTTCCGATATAGAAACACGGTTTATTTATCAGACGCACTAAGGGAGAGATTGTCTATTCCGAAAAATTGGAACCCAAGGATCACTTCTGTAAATGGTGTGATTTCACTTGGCCCGATTATTGGAATTCTGGCGTCAAGGCCATTTGATAGGCAGACGACCTATTTTCAGCATCTAGGCCGGCTAGCGCATGAGAAACAAATGCTAGTTTATGTTTTTGAACCAGACGACATCAATTGGGAACAGCAGCTGATTAAAGGTACAACAATTGAGGGGGAGGGATATTTTCCTTTTCCTGCAGTCATTTATGATCGATTTTTCTATGACGGGGAATGTGAGTATGACATTGATGAAATTCGTACAAAACTGGAAACTGTGTACAATATTCCATTTGTTAACCCAGTCACCTTATTCCGTTTAACAGGGGATAAATGGAATACGCATAAGCTCCTCTCTGATGAATTTGCCGAGTTTCTTCCTGAAACGCGACTTTTGCAGGGAGTATCAGATGTAACTGAACTGCTTGATAGTTACGGTGATATATATTTAAAGCCAGTTGGCGGGGCATTAGGCATGGGGATTATTCGAGTTATACGACGGCCTGCAGGAATTTTTTGGATTAGCAGCAGACAAAAGGCGTATGAACGGATCAATGATATCCAGGAACTGGAAGATCTAGTGGGCGGCCTTATGAACCAAACACCATATATTGTCCAAGAGGGAATTCGCAGAAAACAGCATGACAGAAGAAACCTGGAGATAAGAGTCTACATGCAAAAAAATGGCGGGAAAAAGTGGCTTCGGACCGGAATGGTGGCTAGGCTGGCAGCGGAAGATATGCTGACGGCTGAAACAGAGTCAAATATGCGTGTCTCAAAAGTGCTCCAGCTCATTTACCCTGATCCTGCGTTAAGGCGGCAAATAGTCAATCGAATGGCAGATATTACACGTGATGTTGTATTAGCCGTAGAAAGGGAAGTCGGTGATTTTGGTGAATTGGCAGTCGACTTGTGCATTGACCAATATGATTCCATAAAAATAGTTGAGATTAATTCAAAGCCCGATAATTTATTTTCACAGATAAAGGCCTATAAACTAAGAAGTTTGGCAGGGATTCGCCTTCTTAATTATGCAGCGTCCTTAGCAGGGTATTTGGATGAAAATTAAAGGGGATTAAAGGGGGATTATTTTGAAAAGCCTTGAGCTGAATGCCATTCTCAAGCAAATTGGCGGAGGCGTATTTCTCCATGGAGCTGGAAATCCGCGGATTGATTATGTCATGGACTCATCTGAAAAGGACATTGAAGACCATACACTTGTTTTTCATATGGATCATGAGCGCATTAGGGGAAAGTATTGGAAAAATAATAAGGCCATTGTCATTGTTACAGACCAGCCTGATTTATGTACCGATCTTAGTAAAGAAATTATTTTAATACAAACAAAGAATCTCAGCGAGGCATATTGGAGATTTATAGATTATTACCGAAGTCTTTTTGACATCCCGATCATTGGTGTAACCGGAACATGCGGAAAAACAACAACGAAGGAAATGATCCGCCAGATCCTCCGTGAGGATTATAATGTGGAATACACATGGAAAAGTATGAACTCCATGTCGGTAAATTTACGCTATTTAACTGACATAGATGAGTCTACAGAAGCAGCTGTTTTTGAAATGCCGGTAGCTTATCCAGGATACTTGAAAGTTGCATGCAGATGTTTTCAGCCGCAAATTCGAATTTTGCTGAATATCGGAATCCATCATCTGGCCGATTGTGAAACGCCTGAAGCATATATGAAGGCAAAAGGTGAAATTACCGAAGGCCTTGATACAGATAGCGGAACACTTATTTTAAATGCTGATGATGAAAATATCAAAAAGGTCATTGATGCAAAAAGGTACCAAAATGTTATTTATTTTGGAAAAAGTCGACACGCCCATTTCCGAATAAACGATATTCAGTATGCAAAGTCTGGGATGGATTTTACATTTGAACATGTTGGCCTTCAGTATGAAGCCTATATTCCAGGCTTTGGGGAACACAATGTGTATAATGCTCTTGCAGCCATTGCGGCTGTATCAAAAGTTAATGTATCAATTCCCGATGCGATAGAACGTCTGGCTCGATTTAAACAGGTAGAAGAGCATCTCGAAGTAGTTCCGGCAGCTAATGGAGCGACGGTTCTTAAGGATACCTGGAATTCCTCGCCATTGTCAATGGAGGCAGGTCTTACAGTCCTGAAGGACGTGGCAAATGGAAGAAAAACGATTGCTCTTTTAGGCTATATGCCTCAGCTTGGAGATGGCCAGCATGCGATCGAGCTTTATGAAAAAATGGGGAAAAAAGCTGCTGATACAAAGGTAGATTTGCTTATTGTTGCAGATGACAGGGCATGGGAAATTGGAAAAGGTGCATTAAAGCACGGAATGAATCCAGCTAAGGTGCATTTTTGTGAAGATGGGGATGAGGTATATGAGGTTTTACAGCCTTTTTTAGACGAGAACGCGCTCATCTTATTGAAAATTACGCATCGGGTAATGAAAAGGCCCAGCTTTCAAAGGTTAAGAAGCAGACTTATGCCAGAACCCGACCAGTAAAAAGATAAAGGAGCATAGCTGTGAAGAAAACAACACAACTTAGGAACTTAATTAACAGCGGACAGCTTGAATTTATTATGGAGGCCCATAATGCCTTATCTGCAAAAATCGTTGAGGAAACGGGTTTTAAGGGGATATGGGCAAGCGGTTTGTGTATGTCGGCAGCACTTGGTGTCCGAGATAATAACGAAGCGTCCTGGACACAGGTTTTAGATGTTTTGGAGTTTATGAGTGACAGTACAACAGTTCCAATCCTTCTAGATGGTGATACAGGCTATGGGAATTTCAATAATGCCAGAAGATTGGTAAAAAAACTGGAACAGCGCAATATAGCCGGCGTTTGTATTGAGGATAAAGTTTTTCCGAAGACGAACTCATTTATAAATAGTGAAACACAGCCTTTAGCCGAAATTGATGAGTTCTGCGGGAAAATTAAAGCAATGAAGGATACCCAATCTGATCGCGATTTTGTTGTAGTCTCAAGGGTAGAAGCTTTTATTGCCGGATGGGGACTGGAAGAAGCGCTAAAAAGAGCTGAGGCCTATCGGAAGGCAGGAACGGATGCAGTCCTTATTCATAGTAAACGTTCAGACCTCAATGAAATTGCAGCATTTATGAAGGAGTGGGGCAGCAGGCTTCCTGTTATTGTTGTACCAACTAAGTACTATACTGTGCCAACAGATCAAATCAGGAAATTAGGCATTAGTATGGCTATATGGGCTAATTATAATTTGCGCTCAGCCATTCAATCGATGCAGAAAACATCAAAGCAAATTTTCCAGGATGAAGGCATTATGAATGCTGAGAAAGAGGTGGCGGCATTAGAAGAGGTGTTTCGCCTTCAGGATGCAGAAGAGCTAGCACAAGCGGAAAAAAAATACTTGAAATCAGCGCCAAAAGAATAAACGAAAAAAGCAGGCATATCTAATTTAACAGAGCAAATAAACTCTCTTAAAGATGGTGGAAAAAATGATCAGTACCTCTTTATTCGGGGATGAGTTAAAAAGCATGGGGTATACATTATTCAGCGGTGTTCCCTGTTCGTATTTAAAGGACTTAATTAATTATGCCATTAATGAGTGCGATTTTGTTATGGCTGCAAACGAGGGGGATGCTGTGGCAATTGCCGGCGGCTCTTCCATTGGGGGAAGGAAATCCGCTGTCTTAATGCAAAATTCTGGTCTAACCAACGCTCTATCCTCACTAACCTCTCTTATCGATCCATTTCAAATTCCCATTTTAGGTTTTGTCAGCCTTCGAGGTGAGCCAGGGAAAATCGATGAGCCCCAGCATCAATTAATTGGTGAAATAACACCTGACTTGCTTAGTCTTTTGAACATCAACTGGGACTATCTTTCAACAGATATAAACAAAGCCATAGGCCAGCTTCGGCATGCCAATCAGATCATTGAACAAGGAAAGCCTTATTTCTTTATTGTAAGAAAAGGCACTTTTGAACCTGTAAAGCTTCAGGAAAAACCTTCAGAATTCAACAAGACCCCTTTCATAAAAAATAAATCCAAGGAGGATCAGCAGCCATCCAGATATGAGGTGCTGCAAGCCATAAGTCTGCTTGCTGACAGACAGACGGTGAACCTCGCTGCAACGGGAAAAACTGGGCGTGAACTTTACGAGATTAATGATGCAAAAAACAATTTGTATATGGTTGGATCCATGGGCTGTGTCAGTTCGCTTGGATTAGGCCTAGCCATAGCCAGACAGGATAAGTCAATTATCGCCATTGATGGCGATGGTGCACTTCTAATGCGAATGGGTAATTTAGCAACAAATGGCTATTATTCTCCTGAAAATCTTCTCCATATCCTGCTGGATAATAATAGCCATGATTCAACAGGAGGACAGCAGACAGTTTCCCATAATGTCGATTTTGTTGCTGCAGCAGCTGCTTGCGGCTATCAAAGCTCAATCTATATTCATCATATTGATGAGCTGCAGAAAGCGGTTGAAGATTGGAAGCAGACTAAAGGCCTTACCTTTCTCTATATGAAAATTGCATCTGGTTCGAAAAAAGGGATTGGGCGTCCGGAAATACGGCCTTTTGAAGTCAAAAAAAGATTGCAGGTGTTTCTGAATGGTTAATAGTGCAATAATCTTGGCTGCCGGTTTAGGCAGCCGAATTCAAAAGCATGCTGGGCAAAAGCCAAAAGGTTTTTTGATGTTAGCAGAAAAGCCAATCATAGAGCACTCCATCGCTAATTTACTGGAAATGGGATTTGAAAAAATATATTTAGGTACTGGATATCGGGCAGAGGAATATGAGAAACTCGCCCTCAGGTACCCACAATTGGTATGTATTCCTAATCCGGAATATGCCCAAACAGGAAGCTTATGGACCCTCTATCAATTCAAGGAACATATCCACGAAGATTTTCTGCTGCTGGAGTCAGATTTAATATATGAAAAAGCAGCTTTAAAAGTATTGAAGGACATGGATAAACCTGATGTCATTTTGGCCAGTAAGTTTACCAGCAGCGGGGATGAAGTTTTTATTGAGACAGACGAAAATCAGTTACTTTTAAACATGTCTAAATCAAGGGATAGCCTGAACGAGATTTACGGTGAATTGGTTGGAATCACAAAACTTTCATTTCAATCGTTTCAAAAAATATGTTCTGAGATTGAAGGAGATCCTAGGTATTGGAAGTGCCGAGATTATGAGGATGGCATCATTAAAGTTTCAAAGGATGTTAAAGTTTATGTTCTTAAGCATGACATTGTCTGGTGTGAAGTAGATGATGAGCACCATTGGACAAGGGCAAATCAATACATCTATCCGCTTATTCAATCAAGACAAAAAGCCAAGCCTCCTGTTCACAGAAATATATTATTAAATCCTGGACCAGCGACAACCAGTGATTCAGTTAAGTATGCCCAAATTGTCCCGGATATTTGTCCGCGGGAAGGTGAATTTGGAGAAATCATGACATTTATCTCTGAGGAGCTGACAAAGATGGCAGGGTCTCCTGATACCTGCACCACTGTATTATTTGGCGGATCTGGAACCGCTGCTGTTGAATCGATCTTAAGCTCCTGTATTGACACAGACCCTGTGATTATTATCAATAACGGAGCATACGGAAAAAGAATGTGTCAAATGGCTGAGGCTTACCGGCTGGAATATATAGAATACAAGAGTGAAGAGGCTGTCCCGCTTGATTTGCAGAAGCTTGAAGATACTATCAGGAATCTTAAGAGGAAGCCTTCGCACCTGGCGATTGTTCATAATGAGACAACAACAGGCATGCTTAATGATATTGAGGCTGTTGGAAGGCTTTGTGCAAAGTACAAAATGGAAATGATTGTTGATGCTATGAGCTCATTTGCAGCTATACCCATTAATATGGAGCAAATGAATATAAGCTATCTTGCTGCGAGCTCCAATAAAAACCTTCAAGGCATGGCGGGTGTTTCCTTTGTAATCGCTAATCTTACTCCATTGCAAAAAACAAAAAATATACCGCCAAGAAACCTCTACCTACAGCTATATGATCAATTTGACCATTTTAAAAGGACAAAACAAATGAGGTTTACTCCTCCGGTACAAACCTTATACGCTCTTAAACAGGCCATTCTTGAAACGAAATGGGAAGGCATCGAGCAGCGCTATGAGCGCTATGCGAAATCATGGGAGACTTTAGTTAATGGTCTAACCCGGCTGGGACTGAAATATTTGGTGCCCGAAAGTGCCCATTCGAAAATTATTACTTCAGTTGCTGAGCCGGAAAATGAACATTATGACTTTGAAGAAATGCACGAGTTTTTTTATAAGAGAGGATTTACCATTTATCCGGGGAAGCTTGATGATCGAAAAACTTTCCGGATTGCCAATATCGGGGATATAACTTCTAAAGATATGGAGGAATTTATTGTTCATCTGGAACAGTACTTAAAAGATTTGGAAAGGAGGTGAGGGAAGATTTCATGTTATCTGCTTGCAGTAGCAGTAATGGTCTCTGATGTAAATGGCAAAGTCCTTCTAGTAAAAGATAATCGGAGAGGATGGGAGTTTCCCGGCGGATTTACAGGCCTGGGTGAACCATTGGCAGACTCTGCCATAAGAGAAGTAAAAGAGGAGTCTGGAGTTGATATTCTATTAACAAAACTTTTAGGCATTGAACAAGATATTGAACAATCCCATATGGTCTTTATTTATAAAGGCTCTCCCATTGGCGGCAAGCTATCGTCCTCAAAAGAGACAAAGGCGGCTGGGTACTTTACAGTGGATGAGGCCCTCCAAATGATGCAGCTGGTACATTCAAAAGAGCGGCTGCTTCGCTGTATGAATGAAAAGGAAATTCCATTTAGCATTGAAATCGGCAAATAGCCGCACCAAAAACATGGTGAGGCTTTTTCTTTGCCTAAAAACAGCTTTTGTCATTTTATTGTTAAGAATAAAAGTGTGTTAAAAGTTAATGTTTTTTTAATCGCTGAGTTGATTGGAACGGAAGGCGCGAAGACTCCTGCGGGAGAAGCGTGTTCAGGGGAGACCCCGCAGGAGCGGTAGCGACGAGGAGGCTTCCGAACCGCCCTAAGGTGCGCGCAGCGCCTGGAGTGGAAATCAACGGCAAAGTATTACATAGCCATATAAAAAGAAAATATAGTATAATAAGCCGAGAAGAAGAGCTTAGGCCTGCAGGATGCAGGTTCTTAGCCTGCGAATAATGTTTCTCAAAGGAGGGGGATCATGTCAGAGGATAAAAAGACTAACAAAGAGATCATCCGTCAAAAAATGATAGAGCGCCAAAGTGAAGCCAAAGTAGTCAGGAAAATTGTCTTTATAATTACCCTTATATTAATCATTGGTGTTGGTGCCATTGCCGGCGGTGGTTATTTTTATATTAATTCAGCTTTAAAGCCTGCGGATCCAAATAACCAGACAGAAAAAAACATAGAAATTCCAATAGGATCGACATCTTCAGGGATTGGAAAAATACTTGAAAGCAAGGGGATTATTAAAGACGCACGGGTTTTTAAGTATTACGTAAAATTAAAAAATGAAGCTGGATTTATGGCCGGTGATTACAAACTAAGTCCGTCCATGACCATTCCGGAAATTATTAGCAATTTAAAGACAGGAAAAGTGGTCGAAGAGGTCGTCTTTAAATTAACCATTCCAGAAGGTAAACAACTTAAGCAAATTGCCAGTATTATTGCGGAAAAAACCAATAGAGATCCAAATGAGGTGCTGAACAAACTAAATGATCAGGCATTTATCAGTTCTTTAATGAAAAAATATCCTGATATTTTAACAAATGACATTATGAATGAAAATGTTCTTCATCCGTTAGAAGGATATTTATTTCCTGCCACCTATCCTTTTTACAAGGAAGATCCAACCATTGAGGAAATCGTTTATGTAATGCTGGACAAAACGGCAAATGTGCTGAAAAATTATCGCGGCGAAATGGAAGCAAAAGGAATGTCCGTTCACCAGCTTCTGACAATGGCCTCCCTCATTGAGGAAGAAGCAACTGAAAGGGTAGACAGGGATCAAATTTCAAGTGTATTCTATAATCGAATCGAAGCGGGAATGCCGCTGCAAACTGATCCAACCGTTCTTTATGCTCAGGGTGAACATAAGGACAAAGTACTCTATAAGGATTTAGAAGTAGACTCGCCATATAATACGTACAAATATCCAGGATTAACACCGGGTCCGATTGCTAATGCGGGCGAGACATCTATTCAGGCGGCATTAAAGCCGGCAGATTCTGATTTTTACTACTTTTTGGCAACATCTACAGGAGAAGTTTTATTCTCTAAAACTCTCGAAGAACATAACGTAAAGAAAGCGAAATATATTACCAACAATCAATAGGCGAAATGGATTAGCATTCAATCTTTTTTTATGCTAAAATAATTCAAGTGTTTTATAGCGTTTTTCACGGATGACATGGATTTTCTTGTTTTTTTTAAAATCCCCTTTTCGTGAACGCTATTTTTTTCTGTAAAAACGGAACCCCATGGAACCACAAGGCTGGGGCCCGATTAGGATCGAGGTGATGACAGCTTGCAAAATGATAAGCTGCATGCATATATTGAAGGGCTGATTCCTAATAGGCAAGCTCTTTTCAACGAGATGGAAATGTTTGCGAAGGAAAATCATATTCCCATCATGGAGCTGGCTGGTATTGAGGCTATGCTGCAAATACTTAGAATTCAAAAGCCGAAGCAAATTCTTGAGGTCGGAACGGCAATCGGCTATTCGGCATTGAGAATGGCTGATGCTCTCTCAGAATGTAAGATTGTTACGATTGAGAGGGATGAAGAGAGACTGGGTCTTGCCGAAAAATATATTCAAAGAGCTGGCAAAGAGCGCCAAATCCATATCATCAGGGGGGATGCTTTAGAAGTTGAATCTGAAGTAAAAGATCATGCCCCATATGATGCGATATTTATTGATGCGGCAAAAGGCCAGTATAAGCGGTTCTTTGAGCTTTATGCTCAATATTTAAGTGAAGATGGGATTATTGTCACAGATAATGTCCTATTTAAAGGTTTAGTATGTGAGAAGGAAATAGAAAATAAACGAATTCGAAATCTAGTTAAAAAAATAGATGAATTCAATCATTGGCTCAGCAATCATCCTGATTATCAAACGATTATTTTGCCCGTTGGTGATGGAGTTGCAATCAGTAAAAAGAGGTGAAAGAAATGACAAAACCAGAACTGCTAGTTACACCTAGAAGTGTGGATGATATTGTGCCGCTGGCAAAAGCGGGAGCAGATGCTTTTGTTATTGGTGAACAGCGCTACGGCCTTCGCCTTGCCGGAGAATTTAATAAAGAAGATGTCAAGAAGGCAATCGAGCTTGCTCATTCAAAAGGGAAAAAAGTATACGCAGCAATGAATGCTATTTTTCATAATGACAAACTCGACGAGCTTCCTGACTATATCAAATTTCTTCAGGAAGCAAAGGCAGATGCGATTATCTTCGGCGACCCTGCTGTATTATTAGCAGCACGCGAAACAGCCCCAGATATGTTGCTGCATTGGAACACGGAAACAACCGGAACAAACTGGTATACATGCAACTATTGGGGCCGCAAAGGTGCTAAACGTGCGGTTCTTGCCCGTGAAATCAGCATGGATGCCGTTATTGAAATCAAAGAAAATGCAAAAGTGGAGATCGAAGTTCAGATTCATGGAATGACAGCTATGTTCCAGTCCAAGCGTTCACTATTAGGAAACTATTATGAATATCAGGGCAAAGTGATGGAAATCGAAAACCGCAAACAAAGTGATCAAATGATACTCCATGATAAAGATAGAAACAACAAATACCCAATCTTTGAAGATGCCAATGGCACACATATCATGAGCCCTAATGATATTTGTATGATTGACGAGCTTCAGGACATGATTGAAGCTGGTGTTGATTCATTTAAAATCGACGGGATTTTAAAAACTTCAGAATATATCCTTGAAGTAACAAAGCTTTACAGAAAAGCCATCGATCTTTGCGTGGAAGATCCTGATCAATATGAGGATGAAAAGGATGGGCTTTTAAGCAAGGTGGAAGAAATCCAGCCGGAAAGCCGTCCGCTGGATACAGGATTCTTCTTTAAAGAAACGGTTTATTAAAAGGAGGTTTTAACTTATGACAGTGGTGAAAGAGCCTATTTCACAAATCATTGATGGAAAACGTGTCATTGTTAAAAAGCCTGAATTGCTTGCTCCGGCAGGAAATTTAGAAAAACTAAAAATTGCTGTCCATTACGGGGCTGATGCCGTTTTTCTTGGCGGTCAGGAATATGGTCTCCGTTCAAATGCAGATAATTTCACCTTCGAGGAAATGAAGGAAGGTGTTGAGTTTGCCAAGAAATATGGGGCTAAAATCTATGTAACAACCAATATCTATGCCCATAATGAAAATATTGACGGACTTGAGGATTATCTTCTCGGTCTAAAAGAAGCAGGCGTGGCTGGAATTATCGTAGCAGACCCATTAATTATTGAAACATGCCGCAGAGTAGCACCGGAAATTGAAGTTCATTTAAGCACCCAGCAATCCCTGTCAAACTGGAAAGCGGTTCAGTTTTGGAAGGAAGAAGGACTAGAGCGGGTTGTTCTGGCACGTGAAACAAGTGCAGAAGAAATTCGTGAAATGAAAGAAAAGGTCGATATTGAAATTGAAACCTTTATCCATGGCGCCATGTGTATTGCGTATTCCGGACGCTGTACGCTCAGCAATCATATGACAGCGCGGGATTCTAACCGTGGCGGATGCTGTCAATCCTGCCGATGGGATTACGATCTTTACAAGCTTGAAGGGGATCAGGAGATTCCGTATTTCAATGAAAAGGATGCACCATTTGCCATGAGTGCAAAAGACTTAAACTTACTGCAATCCATTCCAGGCATGATTGAACTGGGCATTGACAGTTTTAAAATTGAAGGACGGATGAAGTCCATTCACTATATTGCGACAGTCGTCAGTGTATACCGCAAAGTAATTGATGCCTATTGTGCGGATCCTGATAACTTCCAGCTTAAAAAGGAATGGCTTGACGAGCTTGCTAAGTGTGCAAACCGTGAGACAGCTCCAGCATTTTTTGAAGGTGTTCCAGGGTATAAGGAGCAATTGTTTGGAAACCATAGCAAGAAGGCAAGTTATGATTTTGTCGGCTTAGTGCTAGATTATAATCCGGAAACTCAAATTGTTACCATCCAGCAGCGGAACCATTTTAAACCAGGACAAGAAGTAGAATTCTTTGGTCCTAATATGGAAAATTTCACTTTTACCATAGGGGAAATTTGGGATGAAAAAGGGAATGAACTTGACGCAGCCCGTCACCCGCTGCAGATTGTTCAATTTAAGCTGGATAGGCCTGTCTCACCTAGTGATATGATGCGAAAAGGAGAAATTCAGCCAGCATGAATCGCAAACCCGTTGTGATCGGTGTTGCCGGAGGCTCTGGGTCCGGAAAGACGAGTGTGGCAAGGGCTATCTATGAGCGTTTTAAAGGCCACTCTATCTTAATGTTAGAACAGGACTATTATTACAAAGATCAGGCTCATTTGCCTTTTGAGGAAAGACTGAAGACGAATTATGATCATCCGCTTGCATTTGATAATGATCTGCTCATTAGGCATCTAAAAAAGCTGATCAATAAAGAATCAGTCAATAAGCCTGTCTATGATTATGCCCAGCACACTAGATCAGAAAAAGTTATTATGGTTGAACCGAAGGATGTTATTATCTTAGAGGGAATACTGGTTCTGGAAGATGAACGTCTCCGCGATCTGATGGATATTAAATTATTTGTAGATACGGATGCTGATTTACGTATAATTCGCCGTCTAACTAGAGATATTAATCAACGCGGCAGAACATTTGATTCAGTAATTGATCAATACGTAAATGTTGTTCGTCCCATGCATAATCAGTTTATTGAACCCACAAAACGCTATGCAGATCTGATTATTCCTGAAGGCGGACATAATCATGTCGCTATTGATTTAATGGTGACAAAGATTCAAACAATTCTTGAACAAAAGTCATTTTTGTGACACAATAGCATAGACAATATATAACGGTCCATGTTTTAGGACAAAAATGTGGTGCGCGACCTATTAATAGGCCGCGCTCCTATATTAATTTGACTTACATAATTTTAGAAAGAAAATCATTTTTAGAATGGTTAATTTTTTTTTAGGAGTGATGGTTGTGGCTACTGAAAAGGTTTTCCCTATGACACAAGCTGGGAAAGAGAAGCTTGAACAGGAATTAGAATTATTAAAGACTGTAAAGCGTAAAGAAGTTGTTGAAAGAATAAAGATTGCAAGAAGCTTTGGCGACCTTTCTGAGAACTCCGAGTATGATTCAGCGAAGGAAGAACAAGCATTTGTGGAAGGCAGAATTACAACAATTGAAAATATGATCCGTAATGCAAAGATTATTTCTGAAGCTGAAATGAGCGCTGATACGGTTTCATTAGGAAGTTCTGTTACGTTCATCGAGCTTCCAGACGGTGAAGAAGAGACTTACACGATTGTTGGAAGTGCAGAAGCAGATCCGTTTGATGGAAAAATTTCAAATGACTCACCAATCGCCAAAAGCTTAATGGGACGTAAAATTGGTGAGGAAGTAAAAGTGCAAACCCCTGGCGGAGATATGGATGTCCGCATTATTGCAATTAAATAGGCCTGAAAACGGAAATCAATTTTAGCAATCAAATAAGAAATTGTCTTAAAATTCGGGTTTGAATAGATGAAACCTCGTCAAAACTTTTGACGAGGTGTTTTTTTATGTGGAGAAAAAGAGCGGTTGTCTGGCTTTGTATTTGTTTATTAGGGCTTGGGCTATTGACTGCCAGGCTTACACAAATCCAATTAGTATCAACAGAACATTTTACAAAACATAAAATAAATTTGCTTGAGGCGAGCGTTGCGCAAAGATCCCATGAAATGGTACTTGATACAGGCAGGGGGAATTTCCTGTATCAGGATGGAAAGCCAATCACTCATCAGTATTTGCCAGTCCTGATACTTTTTCCATTTTTAAAACAAATGGAATGGGATAGCAAAAAAGTATCAGAAATCCTTGGCATTTCGGAATATGCCTTACAGCATGCGGTGGAAAAGGCCAAAAAACCTTTTGCCTATGGAGAGCCTAAACCCATCGAGTTAACTGAAAAACAAATGGAACAGATTAATTCACTGAAAATCCCTGGCGTATTTGCTGTAGAGAAAAAATATCATGCTTCACAGAATTTGGCTGAGCATCTAGTCGGCATCACTGGTGAAAATGAAAAGCTACTGCGGTCCCGGTATCCGGACAAGGAACTGCCGGTCAAAACAATGGTTGGGTTAACGGGGATGGAAAAAAGCTTTGATGAATTCTTGCTTCCAGATGGGGAGTCCAAGCTCATCTATCATGTAGATGCCACAGGAGGCCCTCTCTTTGGCATTAATGTTAAATATGTTGAACCAGCAAATCCTTTTTATCCGATTAATATCAAAACGACTCTTGACTATGATGTGCAGGCAATGCTGGAAGATCTTGCGGATAAACATAAGATTAAAAAAGGCGGCATTGTCTTATTGGACATCAAAACAAATTCTGTATTAGGAATGGTATCGCGTCCATCCGTCAATCAAAAAAACCCCTTTGATAAAGATACAGGCGGATCAGAAAATTTAATGGTGAAACAGCAAATTATGGGGTCTGTATTTAAAACCGTTGTAGCGGCTGCAGCTATAGATCGGCAGCTGGTCACCCCAGACAGAAGGTTTGACTGCAGCAGGAAAATAAATGGTGAACCAGATTTGCAGTTTCAATACGGAATGCTAAATTTCGACGATAGCTTTGCTAGAAGCTGTAATAATACATTTGCTACATTGGCGAAGGAACTTAAGGATATTGATGAAAACCTTCTCGAGAGTTATGCTAAAAGGCTTTCTTTAATCGGATCGGTAGGCTGGAAAGGCGACATTTACCATTTTGAAGACTTTGAGCAATTAAAGGATGAGGACCCGGGCAGGATCTTTCTTACAGAGGACGCCAAAAAAGATGAAAACTTTGTTGGCTTAACGGGAATTGGCCAGCACGAGGTTCGGGCAACTCCGTTAGCAGTAGCAAATATGATGGCAACAATTGCCCGGGGCGGTAAAAAAGAAATGGTGAGGGTAGCTTCAAAAATTGAGTATAAAAATGGGACGTCACTGCTTGAGTTCAAACAGCAAAAACTAGCAGGTGATACGATTTCGCCCTATGCTGCTATGAGACTGCAAAAGCTTTTGCGTGAGGTCGTGACCAATCCAAATGGCACAGGCCGATGGTTTCAGGGACTCCCTTATGAGGTAGCTGGAAAGTCAGGTACGGGGGAAACAGGAAGAAAGAAGGATGGTGAGCTTTTATATAATAAATGGTTTGCCGGCTATTTTCCGTATAAAGACCCAAGATATGCGCTTGTTACGGTTAATTTTGATGTAACCAGTAATAATGGAGGAGTAAATACCCTGTTTGCCGACATTGTTCGAGGGTTATATCAGCTTGACAATCCACAGGTACAACCCCAATAAAAGGGATATTTCTTGGCTGAATTTTTGAGACGTGTTAAAATGTTGAAAGTTAAAAATATGCAATGTCTTCTGGGGAGGAGAAAACGGTGAAAGGAAATAAGTTATCAAATTCGCGTCAATCCCGTTCTGAAAAACTTGGAAAACGAAGAAAAACCAATTTGATTTTAAATCTATTAATTGGCTTGGTCATCCTGTTAATTGTAGTCGTTTCATCCGCTATTTTTCTCGGAGGAAATGATAACGAGGCAGCTATAGAAGATAAAAGCACACAAACAGAGCAGAACAGCAAAAAGACAGAGGCAGAAAAAGCACCATCCAAAAAGGATGAGTCAACAAAAGAAACGGCTGAAGATCGGGCAGAAAGCGAAGATAACGTGCCGGAAGAACAGCCAGCAGAAGAAACCGCTGATGATGAACAAGCCCAAGAGGTTGCTCCGGCTGATAAAGAGCAGGAAGTGGTTAAAGAAGGGGGAGATGGTGAGGATGTTGCCAAAACCGTTGTCAACCCAAGCTGGAAGCCAATTGGCACCACACAGACAGGAGAACACGCTAATAATTTTGATACAGAGTCAACAGATTGGAAGGAAATGCTGCAAGCGGTTTCCTATGCAACAGGATTGGGCCAGGATCAAATGACGCTTTGGTATCTCGGTAATAATGGCCATAATAAGGCAGTCGCGACGATCTCACCTAAAGGGCAGAAAGAAAAATCCCGCGTCTATATTGACTGGGTGGATGGCCAGGGATGGAAGCCAACTAAAATAGAACAAGTAACTGAATAAGCGGAAGAATAAATAAAAAAGAATCATAAAATATCTTAGCAACGAAAGAAGAGGTAAATTCGCAAATGAAAATAGGCATCATTGGAGCAATGGAAGAAGAAGTAACCCTTTTACGTGAAAATATAACAAATGAAACACAGGAAGTCATTGCCGGCTGTGAGTTCACATCAGGCAAGATGAATGGCGCAGACGTTGTCCTTCTGCGCTCAGGGATTGGAAAAGTGAATGCAGCTTTATCAACAGCCATCCTTCTTGACAGATTCCAGCCTGATTATGTAATTAATACAGGATCAGCAGGAGGCATAAATCCTGAACTGAATGTTGGGGATATAGTCATTTCAACGGAGGTTAGGCATCACGATGTGGATGTAACTGCATTTGGCTATGAATATGGCCAGGTACCGCAGCTGCCGCCGGCTTTTGAAGCTGACAGCTACTTAATGCAAGTAGCTGAAAAATGTGCGGAGGAAATTTCCGATGTGACAGCAGCAAAAGGGCTAATTGCTACGGGAGATTCTTTCATGAATGATCCCAAAAGAGTAGATTTTGTTAAGGGGCAATTTACCGGCCTGCAAGCACTGGAAATGGAGGCAGCAGCAATTGCGCAAGTCTGCCATCAATTCAAAACTCCGTTCGTCATCATCCGTGCCTTATCTGACATCGCTGGAAAAGAGTCGGACATATCTTTTGACCAATTCCTCGACAAAGCCGCACACCACTCAGCAAGCATGGTTATGAGGATGGTTTCGGAAATTGTTAAAAAGTAAGAATAGCTGCTGTTTGTAATCGGAGCAGAAGGTGCAAAGACAAAACGTAAAAAAATTTAAAAAATTAGGCAAAAAATATGTTTACAAACATATCAAACGTGGTTATAATTACCAGTGTAAAGTGAAAAATTTCCAAAGGAGGTCGAATCAAATGATCAATGTATGTGGATTAACAACTGTAATGCTTAATACAACTTTATACTTTACAAATTCGACCTATAGGAAATGGTTCGCTTAATGTTTAATTAACATACGACATCCATGCCGCAGGGAGAATGATGTTTCCTGCGGCTTTTTATGCCCAAAAAGCTTAACCGCAGGAGCAGTGTCTCATTGCGGCTTTTTTGTGCCCAAAAATGGATGTCTGCTAAAAGGGAGGTGATAGGAGATGACATTGAACATATTATTTTTAACCATCACAATTAAAAAACGTAAAGTAACTATGGAAGAAGCTCTTCATGATGAAATGATGAAGCAGATTCAGGAAGAAATACGTGATCGTCAATTTACATTGTATCGTACGTTTTAATTTTTAAAAAAACTTTTGGGAAAGGTGGAGATGATGATGATTTTTATTCATGTTAGAAAGCAATCTATTTTACCGGTGGAGAAAGATTCCACTTAGCTAAACTAAGTGAGGGGATGTTTATGGTGCTGCATGTACTGCTTATATCGCTGGAATTTATTAAAAAGAAAAAGAATAATTAAAAAGAGACCCTCTTAAATTACAGTATTTTCCTGTAACAGAATGTTCAATATTTATTTGAAATACCTGAAGCGAAATATGGTACATTTGAGGTGAAATACAATAGTATTTTAAGGGGGAACCGTGTATGTTTATCATGGTAATGGGGATCACAATTTGTGCTGTTATCGGATGCGTTATCACTGCGGAGGTTAGTGTGGAGTAGAAATAGATAAAAAAGAGGGGCTGTCCAGAAAGTAAGTTTCGATTAACTTTCTGGATCCCCCTTTTTTTATTTCTGGCTCTTTGAAATTTGGC
>NZ_JBXAFB010000010.1:0-151463 GCF_058792595.1 Cytobacillus sp. MT66 | reverse complement strand
CAGGTTGATAGGTCTGAGGTGGAAGCGTGGCGACACGTGGAGCTGACAGATACTAATCGATCGAGGACTTAACCAAAATGATGTTCTTGTGTTATCTAGTTTTGAAGGAATGAAATTCTTCAACAAAATAGTCTGGTGGCGATAGCGAGAAGGTCACACCCGTTCCCATCCCGAACACGGCAGTTAAGCTTCTCAGCGCCGATGGTAGTTAGGGGCTGTCCCCTTGTGAGAGTAGGACGCCGCCGGGCAACCCAAAGAACACCTGTTACAGGTGTTCTTTTTTTGATTTAGGGAACTATTGATTAAGCTGAAGCAAAATTCATTGATAACCATGGTTAATCATAATAAGATAAAACTAACTATAGTCTTATGAAGCATGGGGAATCGAGGTGGAGACGTGCAAAAGCGCTCTATATTGGCCGCTATTTTTCTTCTTTTACTCATGCTGACGGCAGCGTGTTCAGACAGCCAGAATACGGAACCGGCAGATAAGAAGGAAAAGGTGGAGCTGACGATATCGGCTGCGGCTAGTCTTAAAGATGCTTTAGATGTTATTGGGTATACATATCAAGAAAATCATCCCAAAGTGAAATTAAGATTTAATTTTGGCGGTTCTGGTTCTCTTCAAAAGCAAATCTCCCAGGGAGCTCCCGTTGATCTATTTTTTTCAGCTGCCGAGGACAAGTTTGATTTATTGGTAGAGGAAGACTTGATTGCCGCAGAAGATAAATTAAATCTTCTTGGGAATGAGCTGGTTCTGATTGTTCCGAAGGATGAGTCGGAACAAGCCAGTTTTGAAGATTTGAAAAAAGAAGGGATAGAGAAGGTTTCTATTGGCATTCCTGAATCTGTACCGGCCGGCAAATATGCAAAGGAATCTCTTGAAGGCCTAAAGGTATGGACAGATGTTGAGCCAAAAATAGTTTACGCCAAAGATGTACGCCAGGTCTTATCCTATGTGGAAACAGGAAACGTGGATGCCGGTATCGTTTATAAAACGGATGCATTAGGTTCTGACAAGGTACATATGGCAGCAACGGCTGATCCAAACACCCATACACCGATTATATATCCGGTTGGCATTATGAAGGATTCCAAACAATATAAAGCCGCGAAAGATTTTTACAGCTATCTGCAAAGCAATGCGGCGTTAGAGGTATTTGAGGATTATGGATTTACTGTTCGATGAGACATCTATGCAAGACTTTTTAAGTCCAATCTGGCTTTCTTTGAAGGTAGCCGCTGTGGCAGGCATCGCTGTTATTTTCATAGGAACATTCATAGGCAGGCTCTTTGCACGAAGGACATTCAGAGGTAAGGCTATTTTGGAAACGGTTCTTATGCTTCCGATGGTTCTTCCTCCAACGGTTGTGGGGTTCTTTCTTATTGTTGTCTTTGGCAAACGCAGCCTGGCAGGTCGGGCGATTGAATGGCTTTTTAACCAGCCTGTGATTTTCACCTGGTGGGCGGCGGTGATTGCATCAGCTGTGGTTGCCTTCCCGCTGATGTATCAGTCTGCTAAATCTGGCTTTCAGGGTGTTAGCCGCGGGATTGAAGATGCAGCAAGGATCGATGGGGCAAGCGAGTGGAAGATATTCCTGTTTATTTCGATCCCTCTTGCCTCTAAAGCCCTGATTTCTGGAAGTATCTTGAGCATCGCCCGGGCCCTTGGGGAATTTGGAGCTACGCTTATGTTTGCCGGGAATATCCCTGGGGAGACGCAGACGATTCCTACAGCAATTTACATAGCAATTGATTCAGGCAATATGGCGTTGGCATGGCTTTGGGTGATTTCGATTGTGATTATTTCATTTATCATGCTGCTGATTGTCAGGGGAAAGCAAGATTAGTATAGGAAAGCTGGGACTAAGAAGGGAGATTGGAGATGGAACAGACAAGCTTTGTTAAAGTGGCAGTTGTTCAGGCAGGATCAGTTGTGATGGATAAGGAAAAATGTATAAAAAAGGCTGTTCGCATGTTAGAAGAGGCTGGGGAGAGTGGCGCCCAGATTGTTGTATTTCCGGAAGCTTTCATCCCTGCTTATCCTAGGGGCCTGTCGTTTGGGGCAGTCGTCGGGAGCCGGTCTGACCAGGGAAGAAAGGATTTTCTTGCTTACTGGAAAAATTCTATCACAGTACCAGGTCCGGAAACGGCACAACTAGGCGAGGCGGCGAAAAAGGTAAAGGCTTACGTCGTCATTGGCGTGATTGAAAAAGACCAGGAGTCCAGCGGGGGAACACTTTATTGCACCGTGTTATTTTTTGGTCCAGACGGCAAGCTTTTGGGCAAGCATCGAAAGCTTAAGCCGACAGGGTCTGAAAGGCTGATCTGGGGAGAAGGCGATGGCAGCACGCTGCCGGTGTTTGATACCCCATATGGAAAAATTGGCGCGCTTATCTGCTGGGAGAACTACATGCCATTAGCAAGAGCAGCCCTGTATGCCAAAGGTGTGCAAATCTATGTTGCTCCGACAGCGGATGGCCGGGACACATGGTTTGCGACGGTCAGACATATTGCGGCAGAGGGCAGATGTTTTGTCTTATCCTGTAACCAGTATTCCACCAAGGATATGTACCCTGGGGAGATTACATCAAGGGAAGAGTTCAAGGAGATTCCGCATGAACTGACACGCGGGGGCAGCTGTATTGTCAGTCCGTTAGGAGAGTTTATTGTAGAGCCAGTGTTTGGCGAAGAGACAATTATTTATGCGGATCTTGACCTGGACAAAATTGCCGAAGCGCATTTTGATTTTGACCCAGTCGGGCACTATGCTCGTCCGGATGTGTTTCAGCTTAAGGTGAATGAGAAGAAGCAGACGAATCTGATTATAGAAGAATAAAGATGGAAGCCCAGTTCTTTTAAAGAGCTGGGCTTTTTTAGTATTAAAACTTTTCTGTGACCACACCGATGGAAGAGGACTTGATAAAGGGCAACTCCTGAAGGTCTTTTAGACTTTCGGCATCTCCGGTAACCACAGCACCAAATACTCGGATATCATCCTTTGTCAGCTCGCTGTCAGATCCAAGCAGATTGTTATAGACCCTTTCGAACTCGCCTTTATATCTAGTGTTGTACTTCATTCCGCTTTCTAATGCCCATACGAAGGGTTCCAGCGGATCCTCTATCTTTTCATTGTTTTCGTTAATCGCTTTAATTCCGTATGCGGTATATTCAGAGCGAAGCAAGGGCGGAGTGCTGACAGTTGTCTGCTTTCCATTTTCATCGGTCTGCTCCACTTCTCTTGATTGGCTTGCTTTCTTTTCTTCCTCATTTAAATCATCAATCCAGAACCAGGTTAACGTCACGTTGTCAGGAAGCATTTTATTCACCTGATTCATGCTGTAGGCCTGATCAAATGATAAAGCCACCTCCATGACCTTGTTTGGCTCTAATTGATCTAATTGCTGCAGGTCATTTTTATATTGAGGATAGTCAACGTAGGGGTAGAAGAAGATCATTTCTCTTTGCCCCAGCTCATTATACTTTTGAATAGCCAAATCCTCCGTATCATAGCTTCTCCCAAGAATCATTGGCGTTTCGGTGCCGATCCAGCCGGCATACTCATCCTGAAATAGCCCGTATCCGTACTCGCTTTGCCCTGTGTAGACGACTTTTCCGTCGAGGATCTTAAAAGTGGAAAGGGTGTTTTTTCCGCCAAGGAATCCGTGAAATCGCTCCAATTTTCCAATGTATCGATTGGGTGCTGAAATTTGGTTGAAATCCGATACAGCCATCTGCACCGGTCCTTCCAGCTTGTATACAAGAGATCGGTTGGCTATGGTTCCGCCGACAAAAAGGGCGACTAGAACAAGTAGACTGATGCCTGCATTTCTGAGGATGGTATGCCGCTTTGCTTTTTTTACCGCCTTTTTTAACTTCGTGTTCTTCGAAGGATCAAAGAGATCATCAAGTTCTTTGTCATCCTCAAACTTTTTATCATCGTTCATTATGTGTTTCCTCCCAAATTTGCTTAAATGTATTTCTTGCCCGGTAAAGATAGATCTTCACATTTTGCTCGCTCATCTCCAAAATGCCGGCAATTTCCTTATATGACAAATCCATAAAGTACTTTAAAACCATCAGGTTTTTATACGAAGGCTTAAGTTTATTTAAAGCCTGGATAAGCTCGGTTTTGCTCTGTTCGGTTAGAAATAAATCTTCTGCACTCGCCATCAGGGGCTTTATAGCTTCAATTTCTTCAGAGGTCAGGCGGACAAGCCGGCTCTGCTTCTTATAAAGGGTATAGAAACGGTTAATCGCCACCTTAAACAGCCAGGCTCTGACCTTATCTTCGTGGATGGAATCGATATATTTCATCGCCTGATACAAGGTATCCTGTACAATATCCTCGGCATCCTCCTTAGAAGCCCCCACTTTTACAAGATATTTAAATACCGGTCTTGCTTCATCCATCAGAAGATCTTCTAAAGACTCCTTTTTCATTTTTCACCAACTTTTCGTTCCCAGTTAAAAATAACGTTATTTGTTAACCTACTTATATAACAAATAAAAGGGCAAAAGGTATACAGCTTTTTTAAATAAAAAAATCCCCTCAAGTATTTTACTTGAGGGGATTTGTGATTACTTCGATTGTTCGGCTGCTTTTCTCTGTTTGAATTCTTCTTTGATTGTTTCTAGTAATTCCGGTTCAGTAATCAAACGAAGAGCAGTGATGCCAAGCGCTTTGGCGCCAGTGATCAGAGCCTGATCACCCCGTTGAGATGCTGCTGCTTCTCGGAATGGTACAGTATGAGGGACCAGATCATCTGCGCCAATTTTAATATAAGGATGGATGGTTGGCACGACCTGGCTGATATTGCCTGCATCAGTAGAGCCGATTCCTTCTCTTTCGCCCGTCACGTTTTCTCCCAATTCTTCAATGGCTTCTTTGAATACTGTGTTGAATGCTTCATTTAACAGCAAGTTATCGACTTCGTTCTGGAAGGCAATGACATTGAGCTTAGCGCCTGTTGCAAGAGCTGCGCCTTCAGCGATTGCCTTCACTCGCTTAGTCACTTCATTTAGGCGTGTTCTTGTTGCTGCGCGGATAAAGAATCTTGCCTTCGCATACTCAGGAACGATGTTTGGCGCATCACCGCCATGTGTAATGATGCCATGGATGCGGACATCGTCTGTGACATGCTGGCGAAGGGCATTAATGCCGTTGAACAGCTGGATGACAGCATCTAGCGCGTTAATGCCTTTCTCCGGTGCTGCAGCTGCGTGAGCTGATTTGCCGATGTATTCAAAATCCAGCGGATCGACGGCCAGGGAAGGAGAAGTAAGGCTTGTTTTTCCCTGCGGATGGATCATCATCGCTGCATCGATTCCTTCAGTTAATCCATGTTTGACAAAGCTGCCTTTCGCGCTTCCATTCGGGCCGCCTTCTTCGGCCGGCGTTCCAAAGACAACGGCCTCGCCGCCAGTTTCGGCAATTGCTTTGCTTAATCCGACCGCAGCGGCAACGCTCAAAGTGCCGATGATATTGTGGCCGCAGGCATGGCCTAAGCCTGGAAGAGCATCATATTCTGCCAAAAAGGCAATGGAGGGACCCGGCTTTTCAGATTTGTAACGGGCAACAAAAGCTGTTTCGTGGCCAGCTACGCCTTTTTCAACAATAAAGTCTTCTTCTTCAAGAATCTTCGTTAATTGTTCAGAGGCGAAAAATTCCTCATTGCCGATCTCTGGATTTGCATGAATCTGGTGGCTTGTTTCAATATAGCGTTCTTTATTGGCATCGATATTTGCCTTGATAGCTTCACTTAAATGAGTGATGATTTGGGTCATGATCAATTCCTCCTTTATTTATGTAAAAGTAAAAGAGGGAAAACTGCGTTTCCCTCATGGTTTGGTGATTACCAGCCAATTTTCTCTAATGGAACAAAGGTTGGAATCAGCGTACCGCCAAATTCTTTGTTGATGAATTCAGCTGTATCGTCCTCTTGGAACAGCTCAGCAATGCGCTTTAATGTTGCATTGTCTTGGTCTTCCTTGTTTACGGCAATAATGTTCAGATAGTCAATCGCTGTTTCGCTTTCATGGAAAATAGAGTCATTAATTGGGTTTAAACCAGCATCTCTAGCAAATCCGTTATTGATCACACCTGCGTCTACATCAGGCAAAGCTCTTGGGATCTGTGCAGGAGCAGTAGGGATCAATTCAAGATTTTTTGGGTTTTCAACTACGGCTTCTTCAATTGAAGCAAGACCGTCATAATTATCAACTAATTTAAGAAGTCCAGCTTCCTGAAGCAATAGCAAGGCTCTTCCCTGGTTAGACATATCGTTAGGCAATGCAATTTTCGCACCGTCTTTAATTTCTTTTACATCCTTCAGTTTGTCTGAGTAAATCGCCATTGGCGCAAGATAAGTTGTCGCAATTGGCACAAGGTCTAGATTATGCTCTGCAATGAATTGGTCAAAGTAGGCAACAGTCTGGAATGAGTTTGCATCTAATTCGCCATCAGCAAGAGCAGTGTTTGGCAGAACATAGTCGCTGAATGAGACAAGCTCAATTTCAATGCCTTCTTTCGCTGCTTTTTCAGCTACAAAATCCCAGGTGCGTGTATCTGTGCCGGTGATGCCGATTTTAATGTGTTTTGTTTCTGACTCTGTGTCTTTTTCTTTTCCGCTTGTAGTGTTGCTTGAGCATGCAGCTGTGAATACAACTAACACCAGCAATAGAATCGATAAAGCTGTTTTTTTCATGATAAGTTTCCTCCTAAATTATCTTCTTCTGATTTTTTTTGATAAGACATTGCCGAATGACTGCAGGCCTTGGACCATCACGATTAGAATGACAACGGTGATAAGCATCGTTGTGGTATCAAAACGCTGGTAGCCATAAGTAATGGCCAGGTCGCCGATTCCGCCGCCGCCGACGGTACCGGCCATAGCAGAGGCACCAATCAAGCCGATAGTTGCAATCGTGAAGTTCACGACCAATGAGCTGAGTGCTTCTGGAAGCAAAAATCTAAAAATGGTCTGGAAGGGAGTAGCTCCCATGGCGTTGGCGGCTTCCAGCACACCCTCGTCGACTTCCAGCAGCGAGCTTTCAACCAATCTGGCAATGTAAGGTCCTGCGTAAAAAACTAGCGGAACAATCGCTGCTGATGTGCCAATCGATGTTCCGACGATCAGCCGGGTAACCGGGATGATGGCTACCAGCAAAATAATGAATGGAACAGAACGGAAAATATTAATAACTGCATTTAGGATAGTAAAAAACGGCTGATTTTCAAGGATCTGTCCTTTGCGGGTGGCAAAGAGCAGTATGCCAAGCGGCAGCCCGAGTACAATCGAAAAGATAAAGGAGAAGCCGACCATTTGAATCGTTTCGATGACCGCTTCGATGATCTGTTCTGAATTAACTAGCATGTGATGTCACTTCCTTGAAGCTGATTTGTTTGGCCTGCATATACGTTAAGGCGCGCTTGACTTCTGCATCAGGCCCCTGAATTTCTACAATCAGGTTGCCAAAAGGGATGCCCTGAAGTTCAGTAATGCTGCCGAACAGCACGTTGATGTCGATATCGAGCTTTTTAGCCAGCTGCGATAGAAACGGTTTGCCTGTTGACTGTCCGATAAAACTGATGCGAAAAATATGATTTGAAGCGTGATTGTTTTCAATCATATTGAGAATTGACTCTGGGATCTGATCATGCATGACTGTGCTGACAAAGTTTTGTGCTGTCTGCGTCTTCGGTGCAGAGAAGACTTCAAACACCGTGCCTTCTTCAATCACTTTTCCTGCCTCCATGACAGCGACCCGGTCACAGATTTCGCGGATCACGGACATTTCATGGGTGATCATTAAGATCGTGATGTTGTAATCCTTATTAATCTTTTTCAGCAGCTGCAAAATTGAGCTGGTTGTCTGTGGGTCCAGTGCAGAAGTTGCTTCGTCACACAGCAGAATCGAAGGCTGCGTAGCCAGGGCTCTGGCGATGCCGACGCGCTGTTTTTGCCCGCCCGACAGCTGATCAGGATACATCTCTGCTTTATCGCCTAAGCCGACGAATTCAAGCAGCTCTGCCACGCGCTTTTTGATCTGATCCTTTGGCGCTTTACTTAAAACAAGGGGCATAGCGACGTTGGCGTATACTGTTTTTGAGTTTAGTAGATTAAAGTGCTGGAACACCATGCCGATGTTTTTCTTCACTTCGCGGATCTGCTTTTCTGAAAGCGCGGTTAAGTCATGACCATCAACAATGACCTTTCCCGACGTTGGGCGCTCAAGGAAATTCACACAGCGGATTAATGAGCTCTTGCCGGCGCCGCTGAATCCAACCACCCCGTAGATTTCCCCTTTGTTAATTTTTAAATTGACATTATTTAAAGCGTGCACCTGTTTGCCGCCGCTGTTATATACCTTGATGAGATCTTTAAACTCTATCATCGTTTGAGCTCCTCTCTTCATAAAAAAAGTCCTTCTCCGTGGAAGAAGAAGGACGCAAAGTCATATGAACAATCATATGTACTTAAGGTCTTCTTATCTTCCAAGCTCTTATCTGCTTGCTGGAGTTGGCACGGTACGCAATGTCCGCTGCCGAGGTATCATCGGGCCAGTCCCTCCACCTCTCTGGATAAGAAAATATTATTTTATTAAAATATAAAAGCCCTCTTCAGGCAGAAGAGGGCAGAATGTCAGTTCCATATCCTCTTCTTATCTTTCAAGATTACTTGCTGGAATTGGCACGGTACGCAATGTCCGCTGCCGAGGCTTCACAGGGCCAGTCCCTCCGCCTCTCTTGATAAGAAGTATTTTTAATATGATAGTAACTATACATCTCGTAAATATAATTGTCAACACATATTTTATTATTCTTTTAAATTATTCAACTATACTTAAAAATTATCTTAAAATAACTTAAACTTTTTTATTGACTAAATTATCTGATAAATGTGATAATAGATGCATACTAAATTGTCGACAATGTTGTATGTTTATAATTGGACGGGGATGAAGATGGAGACAAATACGAAAAAAACGATAGCGATAAAGATTGCTGAAGAAATTACGGCAAGGATTGGAAAGCGCATGCTGCATCCAGGCGAACACCTGGTTGAAACCGCGATAGCCGAGGAATTTAAAACAAGCCGATCGCCTGTGCGGGAGGCGCTCCTCATGCTGGAACGGGACCGCCTTGTGCAGAGGATTCCCCACCAGGGAGTCGTTGTCCGGCGATTTACAAGAACGGATATTCATGAATTATACGATGTCCTTTACCGTCTTGAAGAGATCGCAATGGAAAAGGCAATCGCCAACATCCAGCCAGAAGATGCGGCAAAGCTTGAAAACGTGATCAAGCGGCAGGAACAGGCTGTAAAGGACCAGGATGTAGAGCGCTATTATGATCTGAACGAGGAATTTCACCAATTCATCTTTACGATTGCCAAGAACAAGGTTCTAAGTGAAACGTACGTATCGCTCAGGCGGTCCGCGCGGCCTTTTCGGATGCTGTCGATGGCTCAGGGTTCAAATATGGCCACATCCCTGCATGAACATAAAGAACAGGTCAAAGCTTTGATGAAAAAAGACGTCAGCACAGGAAAACGAGCGATTCACGAACAGGAAATCCGTTCACTTCGCTCACTAGATATAATATTTCCAGAATAGTAAAAATTCTAGAGGGGAATGAAGCATATGATGATCGGTTTTGTTGGTATTGGAAAAATGGGGCGTTGGATGTCAGAAAATTTATTGAATTCAGGTTATAGTTTGACCGTGTTTGATATGAATACTGAGGCCGTGAAGCCTTTACAGGAAAAAGGAGCGATTGTAGCACCATCTGTCCAGGAGCTCGGCGAACAGAGCGATATCGTGATTACCATGCTGCCGCATTCCAAGGCGGTAGAAGCTGTACTGGCAGGTAAAGATGGGCTGTTTCAATCCATGAAGCCAGGCGGGATTATCATTGATATGAGCAGTTCCTATGTGTTCAGCACAAGAAAACTGGCTGAAGATGCGAAAAGCTTTGGATTAACCTTAATCGATGCGCCGGTTTCCGGAGGGGTTAAAGGAGCCAAGGCTGGCACGCTTACCATCATGGTTGGAGCCGAGGAAAAGGATTATGTAAAGGTGCTGCCAATTTTAGAATCCCTAGGAAAAGCGATTAATCTAGTCGGACAGACCGGGGCAGGGCATGCACTTAAGGCGGTAAATAACTATCTGTCTGCGACATCCCTATATGCTTCATGTGAAGCAATGATCCTTCTTAAGAAGCTTGGCATTGATTTAAATGTGGCGCTGGATACGATCAATACAAGCTCAGGACAAAGCTTCTCCACTCATTATAAGTTCCCGACCTTTATCCTGCCGGAAACCTATAATTCTGGTTTCTCTTTAGATTTATTGCTAAAAGACGTCGGCATGGTCAATAACATCGCCAAAGACACGAAGGTTCCGGTTCTTCTCGCTTCTTTAGTCGAACAAATCTACGAAGGTGCAAGCAGAACAGGGGAGCCTGATCAGGATCATACAGAGATCATCAAGTTTTTAGAAAGAATTTCTAATGAACGCTTACATAATAAGGAGGTCTTGTCGTGAAAAAACAATTATTTATTAATGGAGAGTGGCTGGACGCGAAAGAATATACAACGCTGATTGCCCCTTATTCAGAAGAGAAGCTGGCTGAAATTGCAGCAGCATCCCCAGAGGATGTGGACGCTGCGATAGATGCTGCCGACCGTGCAAGAGCCCAGTGGGCTAAAACGCCTGCCCACGCACGCGCGGAAATTCTCGAAAACCTCTCAAATTTAATTGAAGAAAGATTTGATGAAACGGCCAGGATTATTTCTCTAGAGGCCGCTAAACCGATCGAAATGGCTAAGACTGAAGTTGCCCGCACGATCCAGACGTTTAAGTTTGCGGCAGAAGAAGCCAAAAGAATCCATGGCGAAACGATTCCATTGGATGCAGCTCCTGGAGGAGAAAGAAGGGTGGCTTATACGGTGCGCGAGCCAATCGGGATCATTGGTGCAATTACACCGTTTAACTTTCCGCTGAATCTAGTCGCGCATAAGGTCGGTCCAGCGATTGCTGCTGGAAATACAATCGTGCTAAAGCCTGCGACACAAACGCCGCTATCTGCTTTACACCTGGCACAACTGACACAGGAGGCCGGCCTTCCAGTTGGTGTCTTGAATGTGGTGACAGGAAGAGGAAGCGTGGTTGGCGACAGGCTGGTCACTGATGACCGGATCAGCATGATCACCTTTACGGGAAGCCCGAGTGTCGGCATCGGCATCCGAAATAAAGCCGGATTGAAAAAAGTTACGCTAGAACTTGGCTCCAATGCAGCCGTCATCATCGATAAAGGGACAGACATTGATAAAATCATCCCTCGCTGCATCATCGGTGCGTACTCTAATCAGGGCCAGGTCTGCATTTCCCTGCAGAGAGCCTACGTGCATGAAAGCCTTTATGAGGAATTTGTTGCGAAGTTCATTGAGGCAAGCAACAATCTGAAACTTGGCGATCCTTTAGAACCTGCAACAGATGTCTCAGCGCTTATCTCAAAAAATGATGTTCAAAGAGCGTTAAATTGGATTGAAGAGGCGAAAAGTGCGGGAGCCGTTGTTGCAACGGGCGGCGAAGCCCAAGGGAATATGCTGCGTCCGACCGTTATTTTAGAAGCAGATCCGCAAATGAAGGTATCCTGCCAGGAAGTCTTTGCGCCAATTGTGTTAATCAACAAGATCTCTTCAGTAGATGAGGCGATTGATTTAGTGAATGATTCACGCTATGGCCTTCAGGCAGGCATCTATACCAAAGATGTCGATGTAGCGCTTGATGCCGTTGAGAAATTGCAGGTTGGCGGCGTGCTGATAAACGATATCCCAACGTTCCGTGTGGACCATATGCCTTACGGCGGTGTCAAAGAAAGCGGCACAGGCCGTGAAGGGCTGAAATATGCCGTAGAAGAAATGACGGAAATGAAACTTGTCATTTGGAATAGAAACTAAGCCTGTTTTGAAAAAGGAATAGGATAGGAGGTTCTAGAGGCGATGAGTGGACTTTCACAGTATGAGGTTTATGCCATCAAATATGCAACTCGTGAAGCCAAGGCCACCGAGCATTTCCACGGTCCTGCTGATCCGCATGAGGATTATTCCATGCCGATGGATTACTTCATCTGGCTTATTAAATCGGATAAGCAAGCGATTGTCGTGGACACCGGGTTCAATGAACAGGTGGCAAAGGAAAGAAACCGGACGTTTTTGCGCTGTCCGGTCAGTGTCCTGCCTCATCTTGGAGTGGGTGCAGATTCAGTATCACAGGTGGTCATTACCCACATGCATTATGACCACTTAGGGAATGCCGAAAAATTCCCGAACAGCCAGTTTGTCGTTCAAGAATCGGAAATGGCATTTTGGACAGGCAAATATGCATCCAGGAAGCAATTCCGTATCCATGTAACGCCTGATGATATTGTCTATCTGGTCAAAGAGAATTTTAACGGCCGGATTTCATTTGTGAATGGAAGCAAAGAAATCATGCCGGGAGTTACCGTACATAAAACGGGCGGGCATACAGAAGGGCTGCAGGTGGTCGAGGTGCCGACAGAAAAGGGAAAGGTTATTCTGGCTTCGGATGTCACCCATTTTTATAAAAACATCCAAGAGGACCGGCCGTTTTCCATCGTTTCAAATCTTGCCCAGATGTATGATGCGTTTGATTTTGTCACCGATCTCGCTGAGTCACCGGATCTGATTATTCCGGGACATGATCCTGCGGTAATGGAAAGATTCCCGGCAGTCAAAGGGCTGGAAGGCATTGCTGTAAGAATTGCTTAATTAGTGAATTCCATGCATTTTTGCATGAAAAATATAAAAAATAGTGAGGAGAAAATGAACATGAATAAAGAGTTATTTGACAAAGGATTAGAGATCAGAAGAAGTGTATTAGGAGCTGAATATGTTGATTCATCCATTCAAAGTGCGGATGACTTCAATATGCCAATGCAGGAATTAGTCACACAGTATTGCTGGGGGGAAGTATGGGGCAGAGAAGGACTTGACCGCAAAACAAGAAGCATCATCAACCTTGCGATGATTACAGCGCTGAACCGTCCGCATGAACTGAAGCTTCATGTAAGAGGAGCGATTAATAACGGCTTAACAAAGGATGAAATTAAAGAAGTATTCTTACAGACTGCGATCTATTGCGGTGTTCCTGCAGCGATTGATAGCTTCAGAACAGCGAAGCAAGTATTTGCGGAAATGGAAAACGAATAAGATTTATCGGAAAAAGGCCGGAGTGAACCCGGCCTTTTTTAATAGAATAGTAGTTTAGATAATCCCTTTCTCGTAAAGCTTTGCAATTTGCTCGTCGGTTAATCCGATTTCTTTTAGTACTTCGTTGTTGTATTCGCCGACTTTCGGCCCGAGCCATTTGATTTCACCAGGAGTTTTGCTTAATTTTGGCACGACACCTGGGACTTTCAGGGAGCCAAGCTCTGGATGCGGGACATCGACAATCATGTTTCTCGCTTTATATTGCGGGTCCTTGACAATATCTTCAATGCTGTAGATGGCGCCGGCCGGAACGCCGTTTTCGTTCAAAATATCGACGCATTCCTTCAATTCATACTGCATCGCCCAATCCTCAATCATTTTATCGATAAAATCAACATTTTCCCATCTCTTATCGTTGGTTAAGTATCTTTCATCTCCGACGAGATCTTCTCTGCCCATTACTTTCAGCAGGCGCTGGAAGATATTATCGCCGTTTGCGGCAATGGCAATATAATGGCCTTCTTTTGATTTGTACACATTCGAAGGGGTTACGCCAGGCAGAATGTTTCCGGTCCTTTCGCGCTTGACGCCGGCAAAATCATATTCAGGAAGCATGCTTTCCATCAAGCTGAAAATCGCTTCGTACAAGGCCACATCGATCGTCTGTGCTTCCCCCCTATGGACATCGCGGTGGTAAAGGGCCATCATAATCCCGATCACAGAATAAAGTGCAGCTACGGAGTCGCCAATGCTGATGCCGACCCGTGTCGGAGGAAGGTCAGGATAGCCGGTTAAATAGCGTAATCCGCCCATCGCTTCACCAATCGCACCATATCCGGCGCGGTCTCTGTAAGGGCCGTCCTGTCCATAGCCGGAAATATGGCTGACAATTAAGTTTGGATTGATTTCTTTTAAGACCTCATCTGATAATCCCCATTTATCTAATGTGCCTGGGCGGAAGTTTTCGACTAAGACATCGCATTCGCTTAATAACTTTTTTGCCACCTCTAATCCCTCTTCGGACCGGCAATCCAGGGAAATCGTCTTTTTATTTCGTGACTGCACATACCACCATAGGGAAGTGCCTTCATGAAGGACCCGCCAGCTGCGTATCTGATCGCCCTTTTTCGGCAGTTCGATTTTAATGACCTCTGCACCGAAGTCAGCAAGCACTCTTGTGCAGAAAGGGCCGGCAATTAATGACCCCATTTCTAATACTTTAACCCCTTCTAAGGGTAGTTTTTTCTTTTCCATTGTTCATTGCTCCTTTGCTATTCATTGAGATAATGATTCTTTATGATGCCTTGTAAAAAAGCCTGAAGATCAGCTAAAATATGCTTTCTCATTAACGCTTCCGCCCGATCGGGCTCGCTGTTTTTCAAAGCTAGCAGGATTTCCGTATGCTCCTGGATGAAAGATGACCGGAATCCCATGGCGCCGGTCAGTACCCGATAGCGCATCGTCTGTGTCCGGATGTTGTCCATCATTTGAATTAACGGGGCGTTATGGCTTGAGGCAACGAGCTGATCATGAAAAAAAGTGTTCTTTTCAATCGTTTTTCCGATATCCCCTTTGGCATAATAGCTCTCTGCTAAAATAATCGATTCTTCGATTGCTTCCATAACCGGGCTGCTGATCTGGCCGATTGCCTGTCTAACCGCGAGTCCCTCTAAGACTGACCGGCATTCGTAAAGATTAATGATGTTCTGCTTGCTCAACCGGGTGACCTGAGTTCCCTGAGAAGGAAGGGAAATGACGAGACTTTCTCTTTCCAGCCGGCGCAGGGCATCGCGGATGGGCGTCCGGCTCACGCTTAAGGTTTTTGATAAATTCGCCTCAACGATCTTTTCTCCAGGCTTTAATTCCCCCTTAATAATCATCTCTTTGAGCGCATAAAAAACTTGTTCATTTAAGTTGCTTTTTTTAATATCAGCAGTCACAGCAGCACTTCCTTCCTGAAATGGCGCAGCTAAATGTATGCAATTATGTATTTGTACTCAATATCTATATTGTATACAATATTACAGAATGAATTTTCTGTCAATTGTTTCAGGCATAAAAAAAGAGGAGCATCGCTAGGAATGCCCCTCTTTTTTGGTATTTAAGCCAGCCTTTTTAAAGCATGGCGTTCTTCGATCCGTTTTTCAATTTTCTCCATGGCTTTTTTATCTCTCATCAAATCACGTTTATTTTCTTCGATTAGCTCTTGTAAGGATTTTTTAAGCTCTTTACGCATGGTAATCCAGCTCACTTTCAATATTATTTATCTGAATTTTCTATACTATAATCATACACCGTTTTTGACCGTTCTAAACGTCCTATATTTGAACAATGTGTGAAGTTTTTTACAAATTCAAATTTTTCTGCCATATATTGCCTAACTTTGCGGTTCTTAATGGTTTGGAAGGTTTTTGGAATCCTGGATTGTGTTAAGATGGACGTATCAAAAAAGCTTTGGTGGTGCAAAACATGGACAGAGTTCGGCTTAGGAATCTTGGAATCTGTATCGGAAGGCATCAGACTGGACCTTATAATGCCATTACAGATGTTTTAGGCGTTCAGGTGGGGCAGATAACACTTTCTTATGAGAAAGAGGATGGACGCAAGGTTCGAACGGGGGTAACGGCCATTTTGCCGCATGAGGGGAACTTATTCCGGGAAAAAGTGCTTGGGAGCTCATATGTGATAAATGGGTTCGGCAAAACAGTGGGGACCATTCAGCTGCAGGAGCTTGGCGTCATCGAAAGCCCGATTCTTCTGACCAATACGCTGTCAGTTCCGGCTGTTCTGGAGGGGACTATCCGCTATCTTCTCGAGCAAAATACGGAAATCGGCGATACGACCGGCACGGTGAATGTGCTTGTCGGGGAGTGCAATGACGGCTATCTTAATGATATCCGCGGACTTCACGTGAAGCCTGAGCATGCCCGGCTAGCGATTGAAACCGCGACAGCAGGGGCGGTCGAAGAGGGCTGCGCCGGCGCGGGAACCGGCATGTCCTGTCTCGGCTACAAAGGCGGCGTCGGGACAAGCTCGAGAATCGCTTCCTTCGGGAAAAATCAATACACAGTCGGTGCTTTTGTCGTCAGCAATTTTGGCGAAGAAAAGGATTTGCGGATTCCAGGCGGCGGCTGGCTTCACCACCCGGAAAAAGAGGAAAAGCTGCCTGATGGATCTATTATGATGATTCTGGCAACCGATGCGCCATTAAACGAAAGGCAGCTGGGGAGACTGGCCAAACGCGCGGCTTTCGGGCTTTCGAGGACGGGTTCGTATGCGTCCCATGGCAGCGGTGATATCGTCATTGCCTTTTCAACAGCCCACCGGATTCCTCACGAGCTGCCGGAAGATCAGGAATGCCTTCCATTTCAGTTTTTGCGTGAGGATGGCCAGTTCATTTCGCAGCTGTTTGAGATGGCGGCAGAGTCCGTCGAAGAAGCCATCTGGAATTCGCTGTGCATGGCAGAAACAACCGAAGGCAGCAATGGGAACATTCGTAAGGCTATTCCTTATTCAACTTTACTGGGAAAGGATCGGTAAAGCAGAGTAAATCTGTTTTTGAGAGTATGGTGTCCCTGGTCGCATTTCTATCCTGGATTTCCATATCCTTCATATTTGTCCAAGTGCGAGAATACCTTTTATATAGGACAAATGATGGGATGGGGGATGGATATTATGCAATATTATTACGGGAATCAAATGCCTTTAAGGGTTTTGGATGAGGCAGAGTTCTGGAAACACCAGGAGGAAGAGCATACGGTCGTCATCCGGGAATTGGTAAAGGACTTGGAACAGGTCTATGTCAATGCCATGAAGGAGTGGGAAAAGGCATTAGGCGAAACCCACCAGCATGTCATACGCTTTATTGAGACGGTGGCGCGCTCAGGGAACGCGGTGACGCCTGCTCTATATCAGGATGTGCTTAAACTAGTCTCCTTCTGTTTGGACCAGAGCCAAAAATTCATTGCTCTATGTGCACAGATTAAAAATGAGAGCGAAGTCATCAAAAATAACCAGACGGCACAGGTTGTTCTGGACCATATTATCCGTGAATCCGAGTATTTTATCGGGGTAGCGCAAACAATTTTATATCAACAATAAGCTGTCGGCTTTGCTGGCAGCTTTTTTATTTTTTAATTGTTGGGCTGGGTTTCTGGAAGCGCAGTAAAAGGCACCCGCTGCCGATGGGCACCGAATGCTTTTAAGTGAAGCATAATAATTTCGAAAAGAATTAAGAAGATTTTAATTGAGAAGAAAAAAGAAGATAAACAAGACCAGTCTTGCAAAATCACACTCTAGCGAAAACAGGTTTGCTTAATAAAATTCGATGAAATCAAAAGCCAGGTTGATGAAAAATAACGTATGGATCGCTGCAAAAATAAGCCCATGTTTTGTCAATTTATTCATAATCATCAGCTCCTTTGTGACATTAATTATAACACTTTGTCACAAAATGTTCAAAAAGAAATTTTAGTAGATGTTGATTTTTTTATACAAATGTTGTAAGCAAACCTTTTTCGTCTTCCAAATGACACTGTTTTAGTAGATACCCCGTGATTACATAGGTATTTCATTCCCTCCTTTAAACGATTTTTAATACAATTCGTGCTTATGATCTGTTTTTTTGAAACCACATCTGAATTAATCTGGGATATTCAGATTGACAGTTATATCATTAAACGATATATTGCATATAATGATATATCATAAAGTGATATAAGGAGTGGATAATGATGGCGAGGAGTGATTCGCTTGAAATGGGGGAGCTGACGGACACGGCTTACTACATTTTATTGTCCTTGGTGGAAGCAAGGCACGGATACCTGATCATGAAAACCATTGAAGACATGACCCATCAGCGGTTTTCCATCGGGCCTGCCTCGATGTATACGACCATCAAAAAACTGCTGGAAGCTGGTCTTATTCAGCTGATTGACGATCAGGATCCGAAGAGGAAAACCTATTTGGCAACAGATAAAGGACTCGAGCTGTTAAAAAAGGAAGTCACGAGAAGACATGAAATGGTGCGGCATGCAGAAGAGGTGTTTGAGAAAAGAGGGGAGCGATGGGGATGAGAAAAACCAAATATATGCCTAGCGGCGGGCTGGCTTTTTACGAAGAAAAGGAAATGAAAAAGCTTTCGGACTTGGCAAAAGAGGGCTGGATATTGGAGGGCTTTGCCTTACTTGGCTATAAATTAAGAAAAGGGGAGCCGATGGATATTGACTATTCATTGGACTACCAAAAGGATGCTGACGATGAGTACTTTGCCTTCTTCGAGGAAGCCGGTTGGTCCCATGTTTGTACGGCTGGCAGTGAAATTCATATTTTCCGTGCATCGGCCGGAACTACACCAATCTATTCTGACAAACCTACGATTATCGAAAAATATGAACGGGAAAAAAGACAGATGGGGAGGGCGGCGCTGCCGTTTCTCATCTCGACCGTATTCTTCTTTCTCTTAAGTCTGATGAGCCATTCCGGATGGCTGTTTGAGTCATTGCGGCCGGTTTTTTATAGTATCGGCATTGTTTCGCTTGCTATTTTGGTCTTTCCAGGTCTTCCGTACCTTTCCTATCTATTTAAACTGAGTAAGCTGCGAAAGACAGGTCTTTAATGAAGAATGCAGCCTGCATTTGATGAGGCCGACTTATCTAAAGTGTAAAGGGACGGCACAATTTATTTTAATAAGGAGAAGGATGATGTCGATCCGAAAGAGAATCAATAGTTTGTTAAAATAAACGAGAAAAGAGGCTAAACTATGAAAATTGCCGATGTCCCATTTTCTACGGTTGATTGGAAAGAAATCACACCTTCTACGCACCCAGGAATCGAAGGCTTTGCTCTTTGGCGGACTTTTGAAATGGGCAATATCAGAGTTCGAATGGTTGAGTATTCTCCTGGATATAAAGCTGATCATTGGTGCGATAAGGGGCACGTCCTTTTAGTGCTTGAGGGTGAACTTTATACGGAACTTTCGGACGGTAAGACAGTTAAATTAACCCCCGGTGTCAGCTATCAGGTTGCGGATAATACAAATGCGCATAGATCCTATACGGACACAGGTGCAAAATTATTTATCGTTGATTAGAAAGAAAAATTGCAAAGGGGGAGTTAACATGTCTGTTAACTCCCCCTTAATTAGCTCTATTATTCTGCAGTCTAGCTGGGTTCTTTTGATGAGGTCTAAAAAGTTAACTCATTCGTCCATAATTTTTCTTCATTCTTCAGCAGGTGGTGCAGCATTTCTTGGCGTGCTTGATGAGGGTCCCTGCATATAATCGCATTGAGTATTCTTTCATGTTCTTCGTGGGCTTCAATGACGTATTGTCGGGAAAGCAGAACAGATTGCTTTTTCGTAATTTTAATGGCCTCAAATATCTTTGGAGAAATCGCATCAAATATGGATAAAAAGATGGAATTATTAGAGGAGACAATGATGTGATAGTGAAAATAGAAATCTTCTTTAATTCCAATTTGATCTTGTTGATTTTTATTTATTAGGTTGGTATGAGCCTTTTTAATGCTGCTTATTTGTTCCTTGCTGGCTCTTTCGGCTGCCAGCCCGGCTGCCTCAACCTCAACGATCCTTCGGAAATCCAGGATTTCCTGCAAGGTCTGCTGATTGATAATTAGCTGGGTAGTAATATTTTCAATAAATGTGGTTCCGCTGACTTCCTGAATGATGCTTCCAACGCCTGGCTTCTTCTCTACGATCCCCTTTGATGCCAGAATGCTTAATGCCTCCCGAACAGCCGCTTTGCTTACTTTAAACACTTCAACCAGTTTATCCTCAGAAGGTAATTTGTCCCCAGGTGCTAATTTTTCATCCTTGATATATTGAACAATTTGATAAACAATTTCTTCATATAAGCTTTTTTTCTGTATCGATTTTAAAGACATTTATACACCCTCTCTTTTGGGAAAAAAATAATAATCAAATAATATAAATTAATTAAAAAATTAAAAAAATTTTATTTACAAAATAAATAAGGTGATGTAAGGTTGTTTTATAAACCTATCTTTAAATGTTCTAATGGTCATACCAATGCAAAACGATATATTTAGATTATACGAAATATTTAGAAAAATGTGGAGTTATATTTTTATATTTGCATGATTTGAAGAACCAAACCGCAGATTATCATCCTTGTTAGAACCTCAGAAAAGATACATATTTTCCCACTCGATGTTTATTTACAGCATGTTTATAGCAGTTAGATAGAATCCTATGAAATATTAAAAATACTGATTTTTTAATACGAAATTTTAAATTTTACAGACAGGAAATGAAATAATAGTATTTAATTGAATAAATATATCTGAATTTTGGTTATTATCTCTTAATTCGAGGAACGCTTCTAACTTTAGTAGTTTTATATTTTTTGATAAATAAATAAAAAAATAGGGGGAATACCATGCGTAAATTAAGTATTGTTGCATCGTTATTGCTTATGCTGTCTATGGTTCTAGCAGCTTGTGGCGGAGGAGGAAGTTCAGAAACCTCTTCATCTGAAGGAGGATCCTCTTCTGATGAATCTGTCACATTCCTCATCAGTTCTGTGTATCCAGAAAGCAATCATATTGGACAAGGGATGGTTCAGTTTAGCGAAAAGGTAAAAGAAGCAACAGGAGGAAAGGTAAATATTGAGCTCCGTCCAGATGGAACATTAGGCTATTCAAGTGCCGACCATCTAAAGGTTGTGCGTGACGGCACCGTTCCAATGGCAGACCTTCTATTAAGCAGTGTAGCTGGAGATGAATATCTTTTAGGCATTGGGTCTTTGCCATTTCTTTATCGGGATTTTGAAGAATATAAGATCTTTAATCAAATTGCCCGTCCTTATTTTGATAAAGTGGTTGAAGAAAAGTGGAATCAGAAAATCCTTTACACTTCTCCTTGGCCGCTGACAGGATACTGGACAAAAGATGAAGTTAAGTCATTAGACGACCTTAAAGGATTAAAAACACGTACATTTGATGATTTAACTACTCGTGTTGCCAGTGCTGTAGGCAGCACGCCATCACCGCTTCCGTTTAATGAAGTGTACTCAGCTTTATCTACAGGTGTTATTGATTCAGTAATGACTTCTACCACTTCCGCAGTGGATAGCAAATTCTGGGAAGTATTAGATTATTATTTGCCTATCAGTGTTATGGCGGGAACCAATGCCTTAACTATCAATCTGGATAAATTTAATTCCCTGGATAAAGAAACTCAGGACCAAATGATCCAGGCAGGAAAAGAAATTGAAGATCAGCTTTGGAGCAGCGTGGAGCAGTTGGGTAAGGAAATGGAAAAGAAAGTAAATGAAAACGGAATCACTACATCTGAAGTAAGCGAAGATCTCATTGTTCAATTAGAGGATCTTACGGAAGATATCAGAAAAGAATGGTTAAGCAAAGCGCCTCCTGAGGCACAGGAGATTGTTGATAAGTTCTATGAAGAGGTAGGACGTTAAAATAGAAAGGCAGCCGGTATTGTTTTTTAGCGGCTGCCCTTTTTATCTGATTGCTTTCTTACATCCAAGAATATAAAGGAGGAATATGATGGAAAAGGTAATTCGCTTTGTTGATCAAACGAATAAGGTATTTGCTTATATTGCAGGAGCACTGATGATATTAAGTGTTGCTCTAATCATCACGGAAATTGTCGCCCGTGCTGTGTTTAACAGCACGATTTATATTACAACCGAATACACAGCGTATTTTATGGTGGGGATTACATTTTTGGGACTGGCCTATACACTGAAGGATAAAGCACATATTCGAATGACGTTTATTTACAAGATATTTAAAGGCCCAAAGGCTCGGATGATCCTTGAACTATATACTAATATCGTTGGATTAGCAGCCTTTCTTATTATTACATCTGCCACGTTTCACTTCTTTTTGGACTCATTAGTTTCAGGAACACAATCGATGCAGCTGACCAAAACGTATTTGGCCATTCCACAGTTTATTCTGCCTTTAGGGTCTCTCCTTCTATCCCTTCAGTTTTTTGCTGAAATATCAAGGACAGTTATCAAGTATCGCAGAGGCGAGTTTGTTATTAACGAGGAAGAAGATGCAGAGCTTCAAGCAGCAGGCCACTAAAACATCATTTAGAGGGGGGAATTTGAAATGGATATCACCGTAATCTCGTTAACCATATTAGGCCTATTAGTTCTATTTTTAGGAAGTTCGATTTGGGTGGGGCTCTCGCTTCTGCTCGTAGCCTTCTGCAGCTTTATTTTCTTTACAGATACGGATCCGTTAAATGTATTAACGAATATTCTCTGGAATCAAACAAACAGTCCAACCATGGTTGCTTTGCCGCTATTTATTTTTATGGGGGAGATTCTCTTCCGAAGCAATATCAGCAATAACCTTTTTAAAGGCTTAACGCCATGGCTGGCCTTTTTGCCAGGAAGACTCATTCACGTAAATATCGTTGCCAGCAGCTTGTTTGCGGCGGTCAGCGGGTCATCTGCTGCGACGACGGCAACGGTTGGAAAGATTACCATGCCGCAATTAATGGAGCGAGGCTATAATCGCTCACTCAGCATTGGCAGTTTGGCGGGTGCTGGGACATTAGGCTTCCTGATTCCGCCAAGCATGCTGATGATTGTTTATGGAATATCAGCTAACGTTAGCATAGGGTCCCTGTTTATTGCGGGTGTTCTTCCAGGAGTTATTCTAGCTATAGGATTCAGCTCGTATATTCTGATTCGATGCATCATCAATCCTGATTTAGCTCCAAAAGCGGAGAACTATACATGGTCCGACCGGTTAAAGGCGCTTCCGCTGCTGCTGCCTGTTATGTTTTTAATGCTGATGGTTTTGGGAAGTATTTATGCAGGATGGGCAACTCCAACAGAGGCTGCAGCCGTCGGTGTATTTGGATCGCTCCTTTTAGCAGTTTTAACGAAAAGCTTATCAAAGGAAGCCTTTATCGAGGCTATTTTAGGTTCGATAAAAACAAATGCTATGATCATGTTAATTGTTATCGCAGCTGCTTATATGTCTGTAGTCGTTGGATATCTGGGCCTTCCTGGAAAACTGACAGCTTTCATTGCAACACTTGGTCTTTCAAAGTATGAACTCATTGTTATCATGGTGATTATGTATATCCTGCTTGGCTGTATACTGGATGGATTCTCTATCATTTTAATGACTCTTCCATTGGCCTTGCCTCTAATTACATTGGCAGGATTTGATCCGCTTTGGTTTGGTATTTTCTTAATCCTTATGATTGAAGTGGCCCAGATTACTCCTCCGGTAGGGTTTAATCTATTTGTCCTTAATGGATTGACGGGAGACAGTGTGGGCAAGATTGCCAAGTACAGCATGCCGTCGTTCTTCATTATTTTAGCACTCGTATTGCTGATTACGTTTTATCCTGGCATTGTCACATGGGTTAGTTTGTAGGGGTGGGGGCTACCTTTAAATGTTCAATTCATAATTAATCGAACCGTGTTATAAGCTAGAGCAATTTCCCTTAGGGTAATTCTGGGACAGGGCTTCTTGAAAGGGAGATGTATTAATGAATGCACTTTTTGATTTAGATATTCGGCCACTAGGAGAACAGGCCTTAATCATCAACTTTAAAAATGAAATATCGGTAGAAACAAACAGCCAAGTGCACTCCTTGGCCTTCCTTATTAGGGAGGCTGATATTCGCGGGGTGAGACGGGTTATTCCCACGCTGCGCAGCCTAGCGGTTCACTATGATCCATTGATGATCAATTATGATGAATTGCTTGTTCAGCTAAAAAATTTACAATCTCTTGATGATAAAGCCGAACATAGCAGAGGCCGGGTAATTCATATTCCAGTGGTTTATGGCGGAGAGGATGGTTATGATCTGGGGGATGTTGCCAAAAGGACGGGATTCAGTCCGGAAGAGGTTATCGATCTCCACTCTTCCCGTCACTATCTAATCTATATGCTGGGATTTATCGCAAGCTACCCTTATTGCGGCGAGATTGATCCTAGACTGTCATTGCCCCGGCGGACGAGCCCGAATTTTAAAGTGGCGAAGGGAACGATTGCTATAGCTAATGAGCAGACGATCATTATCACGAATGAATCCCCGACAGGCTGGCATGTCATTGGCAGGACCCCATTCGAAACATTCAATCCCTTCATCGATCCCCCGACGATCTTTCGTGCGGGGGATTCTATCAAATTTGTCCCCATTACATCTGACGAGGCACAAAGTTGGGATTCACATAAACAGAGAGAGTGGCGGGAAAAATGGAATTTCTAGAGATTATGAAACCAGGCCTGCTTACAACGATACAGGATCTTGGCAGAAGAGAGTACCAGATCTATGGGGTATCAGCCTCTGGGGCAATGGATCCTCTTTCTTTGAGGCTGGCTAACATATTAGTCGGCAACAAGGAGGGGGAGGCGGGGCTGGAAATCACGATGTTAGGCCCAAGAATAAAGTTTATGGCCGATGGGTTAATCGCTATTACAGGAGCTGATCTGTCCCCAAAGCTTAATGGAGAAACTGTTCCGCTATGGAAAACGGTCAGAGTTTCCCATGGAGATATTCTCGACTTTAGCTCTATTAAATATGGATGCCGTGCATATGTGGCGATGGCGGGCGGCATTGATGTTCCGACAGTAATGGGGAGTAAGTCTACCTTTCTTCGAGGCGGGTATGGCGGATTAGACGGGAGAAAGCTGCAAAAGGGCGATGTTCTTTCAATTGGGGAAGCGAAGACAAAGACTAGTACTCTAGCGAGAAAGCTGCCGCCATCCTATATTCCGGATTACCAAGAGGATCGGAAGGTAAGGGTTATCCTTGGCCCGCAAAAAGACGCTTTTACGCAAGAAGCGATTGATCTCTTTCTTTCGGCTCCTTATCGAATCTCGACCAATTCAGACCGTATGGGCTATCGGCTTGAAGGGGAGTCGCTGACACATGTAAATGGGCCGGATATTTTTTCTGATTGCATTACAGCTGGTTCGATTCAGGTGCCTGGAAATGGACAGCCCATTGTATTAATGGCCGACTGCCAGGTAACGGGCGGATATACAAAAATAGGGGTTGTGATTGGGGGTGACCTTCCCTATCTGGCGCAGAAAAAACCGGGCGATTTCGTCTATTTTGAGGAAATTGCCGTAACAGAGGCTCAGAAACTTTGGAAGGAGCAGGAGAAACTATTAACTTTAATGAATACAGTTAATTATGCTTGTATGTAAATATTTTTTTAAAGGAGAAAAAAATGAAATCCCTTCATCCTACTATTCTAGTTTTTAATCCCGATCAATCTGTTGCCAAAACTTACGCTGAATCCATTCGCGAGTACGGATTCACATCTGTACAGGCTTCATCTTCATCAGAGGAGGCAATCAGGCTTCTTCCGGAAACGGAAGTGATTTTGGGATGGAAGTTTCCTCTGGAACTGCTTAGCCATCCTGAAGCTGCTTCTGTCCGCTGGTTTCAGTCGATGGGAGCCGGTGTCGACGATCTGGTTGCAGCCGATTTCATTCCAGAGCACATTACCCTTACAAGAATTGTTGATCAGTTTGGAGCTTATATATCGGAATATGTGTTTACCTTCCTTCTGCATATCGCAAAGGACGTACCCCGTATGAGGCAGTCACAGATGGAAAAGCGTTGGGACCCGTTTATTTCCGACTCGCTGGCTGGCAAAACTATTGGTGTGGCTGGCCTCGGGTCCATTGGATCGGAAATTGTCCGAAAGGCAAGGGCCTTTGATATGAACGTGCATGGCCTGAGCTTTAGCGGAAAAAATGCATCATTAGTGGATGCTCATTTTACTGCTGACCAATGGAAAGCATTTGTGGAAGATCTTGATTATCTGGTCCTTACACTTCCTTTGACAGATGCCACACGGAAGGTTCTTAACAAAGATCTTCTATTAGCTATGAAGCCTGATGCCTGTGTGGTCAATGTAGGCCGCGGGGCATTAGTTCATGAGAATGATTTAATAGACGTCATGCAATCAGGCAATCTTCAGGCAGCTGTCCTTGATGTATTTGAAGTGGAGCCGCTGCCAAAAGACCATGCTTTCTGGAGCATGGCAAATGTATATGTGACTTCACACCTGTCCGGGCCAAGCACGGTTGCCGGGGTAAGCAGATTCTTTGCAGAGAATCTAAAGAGGTATGTGAATGGGCTGGAACTAATTGGGATTGTGGATCGGAAACGGGGATATTAAGCGATAAGAGCATTCCTATTTATGGGTGCTCTTTGACTTTGCCTTGTTTCACTTTTGATGCGGAGGTAAGGGGAAATGGAGAGTCAATCATTAAAAGAGAAAAGCATATTAATTACAGGAGCTAGCCGCGGCGTCGGCAGAGCCATAGCTTTGGCATGCGCAGGCCAGGGAGCTAATGTCATCCTGGCTGGGAGAAATATTGAAAGAATAGAAGAAGTCGGTCAAGAGATTCAAAGAATGGGAGGAAGTGCCCAAAGTTTCACTTTTGACTTAGAGAGTGAGGCCTCCATTCAACATGCCACTCAAACCATTCTTAATCAAGTGGGAGAGGTAGATGTCCTGATTAATAATGCCGGTTTAGGCCATTGGTCAAAAATACATGATACTCCCGTTGAAGTATGGGATCAGGTAATGAATGTAAACTACCGATCAACCTTTTTGATGTGTAAATACCTGCTTCCGCATATGTATGAGAGGGAGAAAGGTCACATCATTAACATTTCCACCGTTATGACCTCCCGAGGCGTGGAGAATATGTCAGCCTATGTGTCTTCCAAAGCCGCAGTCGATGCTTTTACAAGATGCCTGTATACAGAGGCGAAGCCGCATAATGTGAAAGTGACCCTATTGTCGCCTTCTACGATTGATACTGAATTCCGTGATCAAATGACAGAAAGACCGCCAATGACTGACAGCCAAAGGGAAAAAATGCTTCAGCCATCCGATGTGGCTGATGCCGTACTATATGTGTTAAACACTTCTCCGAGGGCCCATCCTGTATCGCTGAATATTGAAATGCAAGGATAAATTATTAAAGCGACTCATTTAGAGTCGCTTTTTTGGTGCGGGGCCTATTCATCTAGTACCCTGTCTATATTATAAAAGACCCTTCTTTTTGATAAGTTCGTCCACCCAGCTTCTGTCTAACGTGCCGGCCTCAATCTGATCAAGAACGTCCAGTTCATACGCCTGTACCGATTTGGCCTTTTCGAGAACCTCAGCAGCCTGTTCATAAGGGACCACAACAACTCCGTCACTGTCGCCGACAATTACATCACCCGGGTTCACAGGAACACCGGCACAGCTGATGGCCACATTGATTTTCCCTGGCCCTTCCTTGAAAGGGCCTCCTGGATTCGTCCCTTTTGCAAATACTGGGAACCCCATTTGTCTGATCGCTTCAGCATCCCGGATCGCACCGTCAACGACATAGCCAGAAATGCCATTTTTTTGGCCAATTTTACACATAATTTCCCCTAATAAGGCTCTCTCAATATCCCCGCCGCCATCCACAACCATCACATCGCCGTAGGACCCGATATCAATGGCTTTATGGATCATTAAATTATCTCCAGGAATCGTTTTAACGGTCAAAGCCTGGCCAGCCATCCGGACATGTGGTTCATTAAAATGTTTGATTCCCTTCATGGCATTAAATCTGCCCATGGCATCGGCAATAATGGTGCTGCCAATAGCTTTAAGCCCATCGATAATCTCACGAGGCAAGCGTGTTTGTGCGTGTTCCATGCGTAAACCCATTTTCGTACACTCCTTGTTTTTGATAAATTTTTTCTAGGAAAATATTTTTAGGATATTAAGTAGATCCTAGTTGTTTTTCTTATTATTTGATTGTTCTGAATTCGATTTGTACACCTTGGCAAACATCGTATGTGCTTTTGTTAAAATTGTAAAATTTGATAATTCGTAATGTAATATCAATAATTTGGATATGTTGGGGAATGGCTTTATTCTGCAATTTTACTGACTACTTCTTTGAAGCTCGTGGTATTTGTGCTTTTTGCGGGCTTCACCAAGAGAAGCTCCTTTTTTTACCTCATCAAGAATTAAGCTTTCCGCAGCATCGATTTCTTTAGCAATAGCCAAAACCTCGTCAGCACGGTTGCGAGGGATGACTAATACCCCTGTTTCATCGCCCATAATGAGGTCTCCCGGCCGCACCTGGATAGTTGAAATAGCGACGGTTTCGTTGACCGCTTGGACCATCACGCGGTCCTTTCCTGTTACCATATAGTGCCCGCGGCTAAACATCGGGTAGCCCTGTTCTCGGATTCCGTCAATATCACGGCATACTCCGTCAATGATTGTGCCTGCAATTCCTTTTGAAGAAGCTACGTAGGTTAAGATATCTCCCCAGACCGTACAGTCCGTACGCCCGCCGTTATCAAGGACAACCACGTCACCTGTTTCGCAGTCGTCGATATAGTCGCCGACCGTTCCTTTTTGCTCGCCAACCGGGCCATATTTGACCGTAAAGGCAGGACCGACCATTTTCTTCCCCAGTACAATGGGTGTTAATCCGTGGCAGCCGCCGCGGATTTGCAGCTTGTCAAGCGCGTCAGAAACGGTTGGGGTATCTAATTTCATAAACTCCTGAACGAGTTCTTGCGTGCTCATCCCCATTTAATTTTCCTCCTTTAAATCCCTCGAGAGAAAACTTACTTCTTCTCCAGCATTTTGTCGTAGCCTGATTTGCGGTCTACCTCAGAAAAAGGAACCCCGGAACGGAGCAGCTGTGCTATCTCCATTTCCCGATCAAATAGCTCCTTGCTCACCTGTAACACTTCTTCGGCGCGCTCAATTGGAATCACCGCAATGCCATTTATATCGGCCATGATTAAATCACCGGGACGTACCTGAACACCGCCTGCCTGCACAGTGCAATTAAAATCTCCCTGAACGTTTCGGCCTCGGGCTGTAAAAGGGACGATGCCGCGTGCATAGACCGGAAAGTTGATGTCGCGAATAATATCGACATCCCGTGTAGCCCCATCGATGATGACCCCGGCAACACCCTGCTGCTGGGCCGCATAGCTCAAAATTTCCCCCCAGCAGTTCTGGTCAACCCGGCCGGCATTGTCAATGACAATGATGTCGCCCTCTTCTGACACAGATAAGGCATCTGCGCCCAAATGCCCGGCTGGTACTTCTGGGCCAAAAGGGATGATCCTCATGGTAATGGCAGGACCAATGATCTTATCACAATCAAACACAGGGCGAATTCCGGCAACTCCGCATGGCATTCCAAGCTTATCTAATGCATCCGATACGTTGCAGGTTGAAACCTGCATGAACCCGGCGATCAGTTCCTTTGATGGACGTGCTATTTCTTTATTCATTATGATCACTCCACTTTTAGCTTCTATGAATCTGTTCGTCATGCCAGCGGCCAACAGGAGCTATTTCTATACCAGCGTGTTCCAGCCTGTCTCTTACCCGGCGAATCACTTCCAATGCTCCTGGAGTGTCGCCGTGAACACAGATGCTTTCAGCCTTAATATCAATGAGTTCGCCGTCAATGGTTTTTACTTTGCTGTCAACGACCATTCGCAAGACATGTTTCACTGCTTCATCTGGATCTTTAATAACAGATCCAGGAAGTTTGCGGGATACTAGATTTCCTTCGTTTGTATAGGCGCGGTCGGCAAAGACCTCTTGCACAACGGAAAGACCTTTTTCGACAGCGGCTTTATGAATCTCTCCGCCTGGAATGACAAATAATTTTGTATTGGGGAAGACCATTTTAATGGAGTCTACTACTGCATTAGCCACGCGGCTGTTGACCACGCACATATTGCCCAGGCTTCCATGGGGCTTCATATGCTGGATTTCTACACCATGCTTTTGGCAAAATGCCTGCAGGGCTCCAATCTGATAGATGCAGTAATTGATCAGGTCAGCACTGCTTATATCCATTTCGCGCCGGCCAAATCCGATTAAATCAGGAAAGCCCATATGTACGCCAATGCCAACGCCGTATTCCTTGGCCATCGCAACAGTATGATCCATCACATTTGGGTCGCCTGCATGGAAACCGCAGGCAATATTGGCGGAGGTAATCAGCTTAATAACTTCCTCATCCATTCCTAATTTATAAGCTCCGAAGCTTTCTCCCATATCACAATTTAAATCGATTTTTTTCATAGTACCTCCTTGATTTCACTATTTATTTTGGAGATTAAATATCTGAATATTAATAATATTTCCTTATACCATTTTAAAAGGTGGGGTTTTATTTGTAAAACGGATTAATTGGAAATATAAAATCCATATAATCGATATTTAAAGGGGGATTAAAAATATAATATTGAAAAAAGAGGGGAGTTAATCGCTGATTCTGCGACTAACTCCTCTTTTAGCATAATGGGAACTCTTATTTATTTTGAGTTTGCTTCAACAATCTTCCAGCCGTCTGGGGCAGCCTCAATCACAATGCCATAGTCAGCTTCAGCTTTTTCTTGAGAAATGTACCCATTGATTACATCGGCAAGGACTTGTTCCGGATCGCGATCCTTCGGGCTGCCGTAGCCGCCTCCGCCAGGAAGCTTTAGAGTAATGGTATCTCCTGGAGCCATGGTGTAAAGGCCTTTAGTTGTTAAAGGCGTCTCATCATTAAGCAGGACTTCTCCTGTTTCTCCCGGCATTCCGCCCAATAAACCGTTTGGCGGGAAATTAAGGCCATCAAACATGAAAGGCATCCGCCATGGCTTATCGGTACGAACGCCGAAGCGAATGATTTGTCCGAGCCCACCGCGATATTTTCCGCTGCCGCCTGAGTCATGACGAAGCTCTTTTTGGTGAATGATTAACGGCGAATTAATTTCAGCAATTTCAACAGGCGTGCCTTTAACTCCTGAAGGGAAACCCGTTGTGGACAAGCCATCCTTTATCGGACTGGCGCCCATACCGCCTGTATTAAATGTGACATAGGAAAATGGCTTTCCTTGCAGGTCTTCACCGTAAACCTGAATATTCCAAAGTGCTGTCGATCCTTCGGCAATGACTTTGTCTGGAATGGCGTCATGCAGGGCACCCAATACGCATACAGGAGCAAAGTGGCCAATAATATGCCGGGCTGCTGTAGGCATTGGATGTTCTGCATTCAATACAGAGCCCTTAGGAGCCGTTACCGTTATAGGACGGAAGCTTCCTTCATTGTTTGGAATATCTGGGGCAATCGCTATCTTTAGCCCGTAGGTGACATAGGCCAATGTATAATAAAGGGCAACATTGACCCCTTTTAAGCTTGCCGGCGATGTTCCATCGAAGTCCACTAGAATTTCGTCGCCTTTAATCGTGACAGCGCATTTTATTTTAATCGGATCACCTACACCATCCGTGTAAATTTCGTTTTCATAGGTTCCATCCGGAATCTCGGCAATCACTTTCCGCATGGCTTCTTCCGATCTCCGGATAATTTCATTGCTAAGGGTATCAATTTCCGTTAAACCAAATTCATTAAGCGTTTCCATTAAGTTTTTAATGGCTACTTCTTGCGCAATCACCTGAGCCCTCAGGTCTCCAAGAACCTCGTAGGGAGCCCGGACGTTTGCAGCAATGATGGCTTGCAGGCTCTCATTGAGCTTTCCGGCACTGTAATATTTCATATATGGAATATATAGACCTTCCTCGTAAATGCTTTCACCTTCAGGGCTGTAGCCCCGTCCGCCGATATCCGGAACATGGCATACGGAAGCAAAGTAGCCAATGAGCTGCTCCTTAAGGAATACCGGGGTGACCACAGTCACGTCCAGAAGATGCCCGGAAATTTCATAAGGGTTATTGCCGATTAAAACGTCGCCAGGCTGTAAGGATTCCGGAGGGAAATGCTCTAAAAAGTGACGGATGCCCAGTGCCATTGTATTAATGTGTCCCGGGGTTCCCGTATTTGCCTGAGCAATCATATTTCCTTTGCTGTCAAATAGCCCGCACGATAAATCTTCAGCATCGGAAAGAAGATTGGAAAACGATGTTCTAATTAATGTTTTGGCTTGTTCTTCCAAGTTTGTAATCAGCCGATTCCACAATACTTCTATTTGAACGGAATCAAACATATTGTCTTTTGTCGCTGCTTTTGTCATTTATTCTGCCTCCCTTGGAATTTAAGATGATGTTCGAGAATGGATCGACACTCACAGAAAAGTTCGGGGTGACGACCAACGTCGATTCTCTCTCCTCGATAATGGCAGGACCAGCAATTACAGATCCTGGACTTAATTGTTCACGGTCATAGACTGGGGTCAGAACATAATCGGAATATTGGTTAAAATAAACCTTTCGATTATTTTTAGGTTCCGGATTCGCCGAACCTTTTTTCGAAGCATAGTTTAGCGAAAGCTCCGGAGTCGGACCCTGAACAACGACACGCCAATTAACGGTTTCAATTGGCACCGTGCTGCTAGCCTCTGAGTAAAGCTTTTCGTATTGATGTTTGAAATTGCTTTGAATCATTTCGATAGAATCTTCACTTAACGGCCCGTTTGGAATCGGAACACTGATTTCATAGGATTGGCCGACATATCTCATTTCACATTTACGGATGATGGTGATATCCTCCTGGGCAATGCCGGACTGGGTCAGAAGCAGTTCTCCTTCGTTCTCCATCTCCGCTAATAGATCTGTCACTTCCTGAAGGTTCAGCTGATCCAAGCGCCCATGATAGCTGCGGACAAAGTCAAAGGCAATCGGTGATGATAAGAAGCCAAACGCCGAACAAACTCCAGCTCCAACAGGGGAGACAACGGTTGATACATCAAGGATATTGGCCACATTACAAGCATGAACTGGCCCAGCGCCCCCTGTAGCGAACAATGGATAATTTCGGATGTCCTTGCCTTTTTCAACGGCATGAATCCGGGCAGCACTTGCCATATTTTCATTCACAATATGGTGGATGCCCCAGGCAGCTTCGGTCACGCTTAGCCCAAGCGGTTTAGCTACATGCTCCTCGATGGATTGATAGGCTGCATCCGCATCTAGCTGCATTTCGCCGCCTAGGAAAAAGTCAGGGTTCAGGTAGCCCAGCACCAGATCCGCATCTGTGACAGTCGGAAATTTTCCGCCCTGGCCGTAACAAGCTGGTCCGGGAACGGAACTAGCGCTGATCGGTCCTACTTTTAAAAGATTCATCCGATTGATGTGGGCGATGCTGCCGCCGCCCGCGCCAATTTCAATCATTTCTACTACAGGGACTTTGACAGGGATGCCGCTGCCTTTCTTAAAGCGGCGTTCACGCCCAACCTCAAATTCATTGGTGATGATTGGCTCGCCGTTATCTACTAAACTAGCTTTTGCCGTGGTTCCGCCCATATCAAACACTAACAGATTGGAAATATCGGACAGCTTGCTGTAATGGGCTCCGGCAATGGTTCCTCCAACAGGTCCGGACTCTAAGATGCGAATAGGGAAACGGCAGGCTGTTTCGATCGTGCAGGTTCCGCCGCCTGAAAGCATCATATGGAAGTGGCCGGTAAATCCTTGGCTCTTCAGCTCTTTGTCTAGTTTGGTTAAATAGCTTTCGACAAGCGGCTGGACATATACATTGGCGATGGTTGTGGATGCCCTTTGCAGCTCTCTGATTTCTGGAGAGACCTCTGAAGACAGGGAGACGCGAATATCAGGCGCCGCTTCTTGAGCAATTTCCAGGATCCTTTTTTCATGAACAGGATTTTTATAGCCATGAATCAGGCTTACAGCCGCAGCTTCCACCTGTTGCGCTTTCATTTCCTTAAAAACCTCGCGTACTTCCTCTTCATCTAGCTGCTGCAAAATCTGCCCATCAGCGAGAATCCTTTCATTCACTGTAAACCGGAGGCTTCTTGGCACTAATGGGGCCGGTTTATCGATAAAAAGATCATACAGGTCATACCGGCTTTCATGGCCTATCTCTAATTGGTCACGGAAGCCCTTGGTTGTGATAAAGGCCGTCTTCACGCCTTTTCGCTGAATAAGAGCATTAACCACTAGAGTAGTGCCATGGATAATCGTGTGTATATCGCCATAGGAATAGCCGTATTTGATAAGGTTTTCATTCAAGCCTCTTAGAAACCCTTCCGATGGATCCGGATAGGTCGTAAGGGTTTTGCCAAACATTCTGTTTCCTTCTTCGTCAATGAACACAATATCTGTAAATGTTCCGCCAATATCAATTCCAACACGTATTTTTGACATATAAACCTCCTGTAATATCCCTTTGAAATGAAAAGGGGCTCTCTCAAAGTGAATAAACATTATTGAGAAAAGTCCCTTTAGGTATGTGCTATTTACAATGTTGACTACGCGTGATTCAATGCATTTTTGCGAATAGATGTGATGGTCTCTTTAACAGAAATGCGCTCAGGATTTGTCATGATTTCAATGACTGTCACAGTTCCATCTGCCTGTGCCTGTTCAAAAGCAGCTTTAAATTCCTCATTTGTTGTAACACGGCAGCTTTTTGCTCCTAAAGAGCGCGCAAGTTCAGAGAAGTTCGTATGACTGAGCTCGGTGCCGATCACTCGCTCCGGATAATGCTTTTCCTGATGCATGCGGATCGTTCCATACATACTGTTATTAAATACTAGGGCAATCACAGGGACGTTATAACGGACAGCTGTTTCTATTTCCTGTACGGTCATCATGAAACCGCCGTCGCCCGATAAGGAAACGACTGTCTTGTCCGGCTTGGCAAGCTTGGCGCCAACAGCAGAAGGGAGGCCGTATCCCATGGCCCCGTTTGTAGGGCCGATATACGTTTTGGCATCCGTAAAGGTATAAAAGTTATGCAGCCAGCCTGCAAAGTTGCCCGCATCATTGGTAATGATGGCATCATTTGGCAGACTATTTTCCAGAGTTCGGATTACTTCACGGTTATCTACATAATCCGTTTCCGCCGCAACGTTATTGCCGGACTGCTTATAGACAGCGTGGCGTTCATTTGCCCATGAAGCCCAGTCTTTTTCAATTTTCATCGAAAGCAGAGCTTCAAGTGCTTCTTTCGCGTCTGAAATAATGCCGACATGAGGGCTATAAATCTTTCCGAGTACTTCATCGCTAATATCAATATGAATCAGCGTTTGTTCTGGCTTAATAATGCTGTAATCCTGTGTTGTCACTTCAGATAAGCGCGTACCGACAGCAAGAACCAGATCAGCTGTGCGGATCGTGTCCAGGATAGCCGGTGATGTCCCAAGGCCGCTATGTCCGGCATACAGGGCATGATCATTCGGAAATACATCATGACGGCGGAAAGCTGCCATGACCGGAATCTTAAATTTCTCCGCCAATGCCTGCAAAGCCTTTTCGCCATGGGCAGCATTCACACCGCCGCCCGCAAGGATAACCGGCTGTTTGGCTTTTTCAAGAAGCTCCTGTACGGATAAAATCTCTTTCTCACTTGGCCGCGGTGCTGGTGCTTCAGAAACCGGTCCGAAATACATATCCGCCTCTTCAACAAGCACATCCTCAGGAAGAGAAATGACAACCGGACCAGGCCGTCCGCTCCTAGCCACCCGGAAGGCGCGCTGAACGAGCTCAGGCACGCGTTCGGCATCTTTAATTTCCACGGTCCATTTTGCAATGTGGCCAAAGAACTGATCAAGATCTACTTCCTGAAAGCCTTCACGTCCGCGGAATTTACTGTGAACCTGTCCTAAGAAAACAACCATTGGTGTTGAATCCTGGTAAGCAGTATGTACGCCAATTGCTAGATTGCTTCCGCCGACACCCCGTGTGGCCATGACGACACCTGGTTTTCTAGTCGCTTTGCCATAGCCTTCAGCCATAAAGGATGCGCCGCCTTCATGACGGTTGGAAATTAATTGAATGCTGTCTGTTGCATAAATGCTGTCCATCAATGGCAGATAGCTTTCTCCAGGGACACAGAAAACATATTCAACTTCCTCAAGCTTCATACATTCGACAATTGCGTCTGCGCCATTCAATCTTTGTTTCATCATTTTTTATCCCCTTATTTTTTGATTTGAGTAGATTAAACTGAAAGTGCCAGATTAGACTTAATGCGATCGATGGCTTCCTGCAAACGCTCGGTTGGCACGGACAAAGAGAGTCTAAAATAGCCTTCGCCATGATCACCAAATGCTGTGCCAGGCGTAACGATCACACCTGCTTTTTCTAAAACGGTGCTGACAAATTTGCTGGATGAATATCCCTTTGGCACCGATGCCCAAATAAAAAAGCCGCCTTTCGGGCAATCTGCCTGAATGCCTAATTCATGGAGGGCTTTAAGCACCCCGTCTCTGCGCTGTTTATAGATCTCATTGTATTCGCTGACGCATGCTTGATCAGCTGACAAGGCAGTCGCGGCTGCTTTTTGAATCGGCAGGAATTGGCTTGTGTCGACATTGCTTTTGACAACAGATAATGCCTTTAGCGCTTCCTTGTTTCCGACGGCATATCCGATGCGCCATCCCGTCATGGCATAGGTTTTGGAAAGAGAGCCAAATTCGATCGCCACATCTTTCGCCCCGTCTGCCTGCAAGATGCTTGGCGCCTTATAGCCATCATAGGTAACCATCTGATAGGCGGCATCATGGGCAATGGTCAGCTGATTTTGGCGGGCAAAATCCACAGCCTTTTGGAAAAATGACTGATCCGCAGAAGCTGCGGTAGGATTGCCTGGATAATTTAAGAACATGACTTTTGCTTTTTCTTTTATAGGGTCTGGGATGTTTGCAAAGTCAGGAAAGTATTGGTTTTCTCTTAGTAACGGCATGCTGTATGGAGTCCCATCTGCCAGGATCGTTGCTGTCTGGTAGGTTGGGTAGCCGGGATCTGGCAGCAGCACAACATCGCCTGGATCAACTGAGGCTGTGATAAAGTTGGCAATGCCTTCTTTTGATCCAATCAGTGTCAGAACTTCTGTTTCAGGGTCTAATTCCACATTAAAGCGTTCTTTATAAAATTGAGCGACAGCCTTGCGGAATTCAAGACAGCCGCTGTAGCCCGAGTATTTGTGGTTATTCGGATCCTTCATTTCTTCAATCAAGCGATTAACGATATGGGAAGGAGTAGGAAGATCAGGACAGCCGATGCCAAGATCAATTACGTCTACTCCTTGTTCGATTAACGCCTGTTTTTTTCGATTAATCTCACTAAATAAGTATGGAGGAATATTTGCTACACGCTGGGATTTTGTATACATATCCTTTACCTTCCTTTTATAACCGTGATAGGTTGAATATTGCTCAGTTATTTCTGCTGTTCAAGCATGCCAGCACACCAGCAGCTATCTTGATGGAATGGCCAGGTTTGCCAGCTGCAAATCAGATAGCAATTGTTCCTGTCTGCAAAACAGCTGCTGGGCATCTTCCACGTCAATAATTTCAAACTGGATTTCATCTCCCGGCTTTTTTTGAGCAAGGCAGGGAAGATCCACGCTAATGACGACACCAATAACCGTGTACCCGCCCGAGGTGCCCGCATCTGCCATATGGACAATAGGCTGGCCATTGGCCGGTACCTGAATGACGCCTGGTGTAATAAATTCAGAAATAATGTCCGCTTTACTGACGTGCTGCAGTGAAGGCCCTTCTAACCTGTATCCCATTCTGTCTGAGTTGTTTGAGACCTTATAGGAACTAGAAACAAGAGTCTGAATGGCTTCGTTTGTAAACTTGCCATTATGCGGGCCTAGAACAACTCGGATTGGGCGCTGTGTCTGGTAATCAGGAATATCATCAGACTTTAATTTTCTTCCGGCTACACGCCTGCTGTCCAAGCGAGAGTTTCCGGTTTTAATTATGTCGCCATTTTTTAGTGGTCTTCCTTCAAACCCTCCATAGCTGCCCCGGATAAAAGTAGAACGGCTCCCCATGACCAGAGGAACATCAATCCCGCCGGCAAAGGCAATATAAGCCCGGCATCCATACGTGCTGTTGCCAAAACTCAGGACATCACCTTCTTTTACGAGCAGGGACTTCCACATAGAGACGGGTTTTTCATTAAGGAATATAGAAAAGCCCCCGCCGGTAACAGCTATAACGCCTTCATTAAGAAAGCGAATCCGGGGTCCGATCACAGTCGCTTCTAAGACAGCTTCATCTTCGCTGTTTCCTGCTAAAATATTGGCCAGACGCAAAGCCAGCGTATCCATTGCCCCGCATGCGGATACACCAAATGCCTGATAAGAATGACGGCCAAGATCCTGAACGGTTGTAAGCAATCCGGCCTTTTCTATCTTTGCGAATTCCATGTCTGATCCCACTCTCTTTGTCTTTGTTCGTCCCATGCTTCTGCTTCTTCGGGGCTGATTTGTACAAATTGGACATAATCCCCAGCATGAATCACACTTGGGGGTTCATGATAGGGATTAAACGTTTCCATCGGCGACCAGCCGATGATGTGCCAGCCCCCGGGTGAAGATATGGTATAAAGGCCAATCTGCTCATTGGCAATGGCAATGCTGCCTTTTGGAATTTTAATTCTCGGACTGGAGCGACGCGGCAAAATAAGGCGCTCATCTAAATCCCCGCAGTAGGGGAAACCGGCAATAAAGCCAACCATGTAAGTGAGATAGGGCTTTGATTGGATGATTTCCACCACATCATTTGGGCTCAAATTGGTTTGTTCCGCGACTTCCTCTAAATCAGGTCCGTATGTTCCGCCGTAGACGACCGGAATGTAGACCTTTTTGCTTTCCGTGTCATTTGCAAGAGTCATTGAACTTTCTAAAACCTTTAGTTCCTCAACGAGTTCTTGAAATTTAATCAATCTCGGATTATAGCAAACAGCCAAACTATTAAAAGCTGGAATCAGCCTCTCAATGCCTGTGATATTTCTTTCGCTGATTAGCCGGGACAGCGAACGGACACGATTGTTGACTTCTGGTGAAAGGATATCCTCGAATTTAACAATGATTGTTTTTTCTCCCATGGGCACATACGATAGGGATTTGTTCATGATGTTTGTGCTCAACGTTATCTCGCCTCTTTAACCTTCTGGCCTATTGGAAGGATTTGTACACCGGCATTTTCCAATTCACTTCTCAAATAACGAATAATCTCAAGAGAGCCCTGTGTGTCTCCATGAACGCAAATTGTGTCGCCTGTCATATCAATCAGCTCGCCGTCGATGGTCTTAGCCTTGCCGTCTACAACCATCCGTACTACGTTTTCTGCTGCGACTTTTGGATCCTTAATGACAGCTCCAGGGATCTTTCGGGAGACAAGCGTGCCGTCTTTGTTGTAGGCGCGATCGGCAAATATCTCCAGAACGAATGGAACATTTTTTTCTTCCGATACTTTATGCAGCTGGCTGCCCGGCTTTACATAGATAGGGGTATTCGGAAGAACCTGGATGACCGATTCAACAATGGCTTCAGCCATTACGCGGTCTGTATCAGCCATATTATTCATATTTCCATGGGGCTTGATGTGCTGAATTTCCACACCGTGCTTTCGGCAAAAGGCTTCCAGTGCGCCAATTTGATAAATATTGTAGTTCACTAAATCTCCAAAGGCTACATCCATATTTCTTCTGCCAAACCCAAGCAAATCAGGGAAGCCCATATGTACACCAATTCCGACATTGTTTTCTTTCGCCATCTGGACGGTGCGATCCATTACATTTGGATCACCAGCATGATACCCGCAGGCAATGTTTGCGGATGTAATTAATTTGATGACTTCCTCATCCATTCCAAGTTTATAAGCACCAAAGCTTTCACCCATATCACAATTCAAATCAATGCGTTTCATTATCTCGTCCTCCTTATTTCATTAGCTGAAATGGCATTTCAATTTATTTAATTTTAATTATTGCACAACATTAATGAATATTCAAATAATTATTTTATAAATGAAACATCATTTCAATTATTGAAATAGTAATTCAGTTGTGCTTAAATTAATAAAAAGCGGAAGGATTTGGGAGGCAGGTTTTATGAATGAAAGTGTGGTCAAAGCTCTTAAACTATTAGATTTTTTCTTGGAGGGCAAAAAGGAATTAACCCTTAGCGAAATCACAAAAATGTCGAATCTATCAAAGCCAACTGTTTTTCGTCTCCTGACCTCTTTGGAAGTGACTGGATTTTTGACAAAGACAAAAAATACCCAGCAGGATGTTCGCTACCGTTTGGGTTTGAAATTATTGGAACTGGGAAATTTAGTCTCAGAACAATTGGAGCTGCGCACCACTGCTTTGCCATGGATGAGAAGCCTTTGCGAAGATATCAATGAAGCTGTGCATCTTGTGGTGTTAGACGGGGATCACGCCATATTTATCGAAAAAGTGGAAAGCAGCCAGGCAGTAAGACTTTATACGAGAGTAGGGAAACGGTCGGAATTATACATAGGCTCAGGTCCCAAATTATTGCTTGCGTTCTTGCCAGAGGATCAGCAGAAGACCCGCATTGAAAAAATGCTATTTAAAAAAATGACTCCCCACACAATAGGGGATAAAGAGACGCTTTATAAAGAAATCACTGCCATTAAGTCACAGGGATTTTCAGTCAGCATCAGTGAACAGGACCCCGAAACCATTGGGATTTCCTACCCTATAAGGGACTATTCGCAGAATGTCGTAGCTTCGCTGACGGTCAGCGGACCAGAAACAAGAATGCAGGAGAAACTCGTGGATATACAACATAAAACAAAAGAAGCAGCGAGGAGCATTTCTCTTCAGCTTGGCTGTTCGAGCCAGTATTAAATCTTCCTGCTTAAAAAGAAGAGGAAGGGCTGCTGCCTCCTCTTCCTGGGTTCATTCTTTTATGGCCTAATCGGGTCCTTCCATACGCTGGTTAACTTCTAGATTATTTGATTGCTTGTGCAGCTGCCTTTACTAATTCCACGGTCTGATCAACGGTGATCTGCCGGTGATGCTGGAATGCAGGATCAATATAGATGGATTTATCTGATGGATAAAATTCCAATGATGCGATATGCAAATGCCCGCCCGGTATATCTGTTGCGCCAAGACCTAGGCGCACACGGTTAGAACGGTACATGCTTTCATTGGATAGATAGGCTCCGCCGCCTCCGGAGCGTGCTATTGATCCTGGTGTCGGACCTTCCTCGTTGCAGACTGGCTGCTGACTAAAGTCAGGCGGAAGCAGCTCGCAAACCCGGTCATTTCTGAATACTGGCCATGGTCCAGTACCTGCATCAATCATTTCCTGATATGGCAGTGTGGTTTCGATAAATTCAGGAAGCTCATCCGGCATTGGCCAGTGATCGACAACCGGTGTTACCTCTGCTCTAGTCTCCATATCGTTGTCCCTTCCAGAATGCCAGCGGCCTGCGTAGCCTTCAATAGCCATTTTTCTTGCCCCGCCCTGGCTGATGGTCATCATCAGGTCAATCCTTTGTTTGCCTTCTTTTAGATAGGGGCCAAAGGAGTCTTCAACAATGCCATCCTCAAAATCCTTCCATCTGACTGGAAAACTTACTGCCTGGATAAATGCAGGCCCATCATCTGTATTTACTTTAAGGCCGTCCAGCTGAAGGGCGGAAGCACCTGATGGGTTGCTTCGTCTGAATTCCTGCTCAAGCTGATAAGGATCAAATCCGCTGACAAGAATGCGCTTGACACCCTTGCCGCTTGGAAAATCAATCGAGGTGATTCCACGGGACGTGTACTCGAGTTTTTTAATCAAATCCTGCCGGTCTTGATTTGAGATATTAAAAGATGGCGTCCATTGCCGGATGGCCCTTGCCATATGAAGACGCGCCCAATATAATGGTCTGTCATCATACTGGTCAAGGTCGCCAAGGTCTGGCCGTTTTCCCTGCGCACGGTCAACAGCCGTTTTCCAAAGCAATGTGCCCTGCTGTTCAATTAATTTTTCTGCCTGATCTAAATCTGGTGAGGAGCAAAGACCGCTGTTAAACTTTTCAACAAATTGATCGAACTTAGACTGCTCAAGAATCTGCTGGGCGATTGGCGTACCGTCATCAATTCTCTTTTCCTCCATTGTTTCTCCTAAGCTTGGATCGAAACATCCTGATTTTGCTTCTGCAGAAGCATCAAAAGAAAGTGAACTGAAAAAAACGCCAGCTGCTAAAATGGATAGAGCAAAAGACGAAAGAAACCGAATGGAAAATAGACGCATGTTTTTCCCCCTTTTTATGCCGGGCTACCTTATGTATCCCATTAGTAATTAATAAAAAAACAGTTTGTCAGTGCATGGAGTGAGGCAAACTAAGTATTTCGGGACCCTTAACAAAGAGTCTAACAGACAAATTTGAATGGGTGAATTCAGTATTCTGTAAATTCAGAAAAATGATCCGATAGTTCGGGTGAAAGTGTTTTCCAACTAAATCCAACTTCCTAGATTACTGCTGGTCTAAGAGGTATTTTTCCCCACAATTTAAACACTCTCTTTATCGTAATTATTAAACTATTGTAAAAAATATGACAATACCATATACTCTTAATATATTTAAAACGTGGTTTCAATTATTGAAACATAGAGGAAGGAGTGACAGGAATCATAGTGCTTAAAACAGCTATGTTCCCAGTCTAGTAATGAGTGAGTATAGGAGGGATTGGATGGTTGGACTATGGAAATGGTATTTTGGCAAATCCTTTATTTTAAAGATATCGGTGGGTTTCTTACTAGGTATAGGTGTAGGTTTAATTTTTGGAGAATCAGCTGGAGTACTAGCGCCCCTTGGTGATATATTCTTGAAACTTCTAAAAATGGCGGTTGTTCCACTTATTTTATTTTCAATTATTGTGTCTATAAATAATACGAATCCAAAGGAATTGGGCCGTATCGGCGGAAAGATTTTTCCATATTACATAATAACCACTGCTTTAGCTGTATTTATGGGGATTGGCATAGCTAAATTATTCAATCCGGGTATGGGTCTAAGTTTACCGCAAAGCGCAAGCATGGAGGTGCCGAAAGCTCCTGCCCTTATCGATGTATTGCTGCAAATTATTCCAGTTAATATTTTTGAAGCCCTGGCTAACGGCAATATCTTAAGTATTGTATTTATAGCTATCGTGGTGGGATTTGCCATTTCTTTTATGAGACATTCGCATGAATCGCAAACGAAGGAATGGGGGAATCTGTTATCAAAATTCATGGAGGCTGGAAGTGAAGTTACAACCCGTATCCTTAGCGGAATCTTGCAATATGCACCTTTTGGTGTGTTAGGAATTACAGCTACAACGATCGGAAGTCAGGGAATGGATACTCTGAGTGCCTTGGCCAAATATGTAGCTGCCTCGTATGTTGGTGTAGGTATTCAGATGTTTATCATCTTTCCTATCATCCTTCTAATTTTCAGGGTACCTGTCATAAGGTTTTTTGTTAATACTCGTGAAGCTATCATGACGGCCTTTGTTACATCTAGCAGTTTAGCAACGCTCCCTGTTACCATTAAGTCCGCATATAAAGCTGGTATTAGCGAGAGGGTAGCCAATTTTACCCTTCCAGTAGGCGCAACGGTAAATATGAACGGTTCTGCGATTCATTTTGGAGTCGGTGTTGTTTTTGCTGCCGATATTGTAGGATATGAACTTAGTGTTGGAGCAATTATTGGAATTATCCTAGCAGGGACATTAGCCGCGATTGGAACTGCGGGCGTTCCTGGTGCCGGATTAATAGGAATGTCTATTGTCTTCACGCAAGCAGGGCTTCCTATTGAAATCGTAGCACTGACTGCGGGAGTAAACGTGATAACGGACATGATCTTTACAACATGTAATGTCACAGGTGATATCGTTGGAGCTGCTGTAGTCGATCAAAGTGAGAAGAAACATGCGCTTCATCCTGTTGAAGAATTGACGCAGAAGTTCGCCTCGAAGTAGTTGCTTGGAAAGCGGAAAGAAAAGTAAGGGGCTGCTAAAGTAAATTAGGAACTTAATAAAAAAGGGGGCTAGCAATGATTCGCCTGATGGATCATTGTCAGCCCTTTTTGCATAGCCGCTTATTGTTGAGCAAGGTGTTTTAGTAGGTAGTATTTGGCGTATAAGCTTTTAGGATAGCGCAGGGACTTCGAGATGCCATTGGATTAAATCAATTTAAATATTATTATTCAGCCGAAGATTGACGCACGAACCGATCAAATTAAATTTTGGCGCCGGTTATGGAAACGCTGCTAAACAATGAAAAGAATGGACAAATATTGCTGCCTCAAGTGATTCTTAAATTATTAATCATTTGGATATTTAAATACATTTAATTCAATTTTACAAAAATTAGCACAGGGGTTACGATTCCGTTAAGGCTAGAAATCTATTATGCTATAGTCAAGCGGACAATGATTGGGAGGTTAATATGGGACCAAAAGATAATGCAGTCATGGGAACACAGGCAGGGAAAAGTCAAATGGATTCAAGGTTATCGCACCGTGCGCAGCAGGTCGAGGGATCAAAGACGTTAGATTTAACAATGAAAGCAAGGGATATGCGCAAGCAGGGAATTGATATTTGTATTTTTGGCTCAGGTGAGCCTGATTTCAACACGCCGCAGCATATTTGTGATTCCGCATATGAAGCGATGAAGCTAGGGGTTACCAAATATACCCCGGCCGCAGGGCTTATGGAGCTGCGCCAGGCGATCAGTGAAAAGCTTTCGCAGGAGAACGGCCTTGATTATAAGCCGAATCAGATTATCGTCTCTTCGGGCGCTAAGCATTCTTTATCAAATATATTCTTTGCCTTATTGAATCCTGGTGATGAAGTGGTTATTCCGGTGCCAGCCTGGCTTAGCTACTGGGAACAGGTAAAGCTCGCAGGCGGAGTGCCGGTTTTATTTAAGACGAAAAAAGAAAATGATTTTAAGATAATGTCTGATGAATTAGAATCAGCGATTACTGGAAAAACAAAAATAGTGCTCTTAAACTCGCCAGTCAATCCAACGGGTGCTGTCTATACGCGGGAGGAATTAGAAAAACTCGCACAGGTTTGTGTGGACCACGACCTTATGGTGATTTCTGATGAGATCTATGAAAAGCTGGTCTACGATGGGGAAGAACACGTGAGCATAGCGAGTTTTGGCAAGGACATCTTCGATCGCACGATTGTTGTTAATGGGTTTTCTAAAGCCTATGCGATGACCGGATGGCGAATGGGCTATGCGGCGGCCCCTGCAGAAATTGCCAAAGCAATGGATGATATCCAAAGCCACTTGACAAGCAATTCAACCTCTTTTGTGCAAATTGCTTCAATTGATGCACTGAAAGGCAGCCAAGAGCCTGTTAATGAAATGAAAGAAGAGTACAACCGAAGAAGAATCCGCATGGTAGAAATGCTGCGGGACATACCGGGAGTGGAGTGCCCGATGCCAAAAGGGGCTTTCTATACATTCCCTGGCATCAAAGGCTTAATAGGCAAGAAAGCCATGGGAGAAACAATCACAGACGATGATGTCTTATGCAAACTGCTATTGGAGCATGCGAAAATATTGGTGGTACCGGGAAGCAGCTTTGAAATGGAAGACCATATCCGCTTATCCTATGCCACAGATATGGCAACTATCGAAGAAGGGCTGAAGAGATTTAAAGAGTTTGTTGTTAATCATGTTTCCTAATAAAAGTATTGTTATAATTATAAGGCTATAATTCTTTAAAAGGGCTGACTCAAAAGGCGGGTGAGACACTGTGCTTTTGAGTCAGTTTTTGTATGGCGTGTTTTGTTCAAAAACTCAAGTCCTTGAGTAGCAGATCTGCTATAAGTGTCTAACTCTAAACACTTAATAGAATCTTAATGGTTGTTGTGTGTGAACAAAATGCTCCTTAAAACGAGTTTCTTCTATTATATTAGTATATTTTTAATATCCCCTTGAAATGGCTTTCTCATATAAATTCCCCAAAGACTTCCGGCTTCCAGCTATGGATGGCATGCTGTTCTTTTGCAAAGACCTTTTCTAAATAAATCATCGTTGTTTCGATTTTTTCATGCCCGAGTGAACGCATGATTTGGTAGATATCTACGCCGCTTTTATGCGAGATGATGGCAAAGGCATGCCGGAATGTATGCGGTCCGATAGGCGATGAGCGATGCGCGAGAAAAGGGAGATTCGTCTCCTTGATGACCTTTGTTAAGTATTGTGATAAATAGGATGGCGTGTAGGCTTTTCCTGTATTGGTTGTCACTAACGGGCTGTCCGGATTAGCTGTGGTAAGCAGTTCAAGCCCTCGCGCCTTACGGATGAGCTGAATGCTGCTGACCGTTTTTTCCTTCAAAGGGATCTGTCTTTGCTTGTTTCCTTTTCCTAGTACATCCAAATAATAGCCTCCGCTGATGGAATCCGCCTGAAGACTGCGAACTTTAAGGTTGCATAGCTCCTCATTCCGCAGACCTGTGGTTGTTAAAATATGAATAAGAGCAAATGCAACTGGATGCTTGATTTCCTGAAAGTATTGCAGCAGCTGGATCACTTCCTGGGGGCCAAGATCCCGGTTGGGGCGGTCATCTTTTCTGACAGTTGCCGTCAGCAGGGATTCATGCAGCGGCGTGTGGATATACTTTGCTTCATATAGAAACTGCAGGAAGTTTTTGATGATGGTCGTTTTTCTTGCCAATGCAGCTGATGAATAGGCGCCCTTTTTCAGGACATAGGGGCTTTTTTCTGCCAGCCATGTCTGGTATCTGCGGATATGCCGCGGCGCAAGCGACTTAAATAAAGAGCCTTTAATGATTTCGTCCATATCTACATCAATTTCCCCAGCATAGCGAATCAACTGTTCAACAAACTGGCCCAGTTCCCGTTCGTATTCTTTTATCGTCCGTGGAGATTTATCATGCTCCTGATCTAAATGTTCCTTCCGATGCAAAAACCACTGAATCATCTCTACATCAGAAAAATCAGCAAAAGGACTCTCGTGATTTTTTTCCGCAAGATCCAATCGCTCCTGCAGAGCCGGAAGCGACAAACTATCTCTTATTCCCTTTTTCCAGTCATGTACTTGAAGATCCTTATTTATATCCATTAACGATTTCACTCCTATAAACCTCCTTTCCTTACTTTTATGATTACAAACCTGTATGTAAAAGAAACGTTCTATTTATTGATATATTCATTTAGTAATATTATAGCAAATATTAGTTTTTATATATATTCAGACTGATATAAAAAAATGTTCCCTTTGTTTATGTAAATTAGGAAAACTATATATATTCCTTTTATTATAATCTATTCATTTATTGATAATTAAAAATAGATACCTTAAAATAGGGATATGTAATATCTGCAAATATACAAATAAACTCCTATTTTTAATAGATATATTAATATAAACATATAATATGCATATATAATTCTTTTAATAATAGAGATCATTAGGTGAAATACCTTTATGGGGTGAAAGATAGATGAATGAATGGTATACACAAAAAGAAGTGGCCGATAGATTAGGAGTCTCGAAGGCAACGGTTTATCATTATGCGAAACAAGGGAAAATAAGGAAAATCCATGATCCGCATCGTCTGCACCGGGAGGCCCGGTATTACAAAGACGAAGTGGACCGTCTCGCAGAAGCGAGGAAAGGCCAGCCAACCGGGATGCGGCCGTCTGAAGTTGCGAAACAATTAGGTTTATCAGTCCAAAGTGTCTATAAATATATTAAAGATGGAACGATACAGGCTGATGAGGTGCCGTTTGGGGATGAAAGAACCACGTATGTCATATCAGATGAAGCCTTTGAGGAAGCAAAGACGCTATTTCAGTCTTCGGAGGCTGACCGTGTGCGGAAATCAGAATTCTATCACTCGGCCCATGACATCGCGCTGTTTCAATATTTTCAGTCCCCGGACAGTGTAGCAGCCAGGGTCATGAAAGATGCAGATCATAACTGGGGTTTCTATCTTCCTTATTATCAGAAGTGGGTCGATTATAAGGAAGGGATCGAAAGGTATGAATTAGAGCCGTGCTACGACATTCATAACGATTCTTTCGATTATAAGGGCTATGTCCACCTGCGGATTCCAAAAGGGGAAGATCTCTTATATCCGTTTATTGATTTTATTTATGAAGAATGGGGAATTGAGAATGTGGGGGTTCGTGACCAGGACCAGCATATGTTTATTTCCATGAAAGCTGGAGAAACTCCATTGCCGAACTCGCTGCCGTTTTCTTTAAAACAGCTGCAGGCGTCTATACTGGAAGGCACAGTTGAAGCCGCTGAAGGATTATTTGTAGCCAGAAGCGCCTACCGTAAAACAAATCTGGAGCTGCCCATTCAAATGCTGGATAGGGTCAAACAATTAGCGGAGCAAAAGAACATATCCATGAGCCAGTGGGTGGAGGATGCAATTGATCAGGCCTTAAAAATGAGAGAATTATAATGAAAGAACACTGTTTTTGATGAGTTTCTTCTATTATATATGGGATCGCCGCGTATTTACATCGTTATGGAAATGCTAATAATAAAAAGCCTAATTTCTTAGTATTGGGAAATTAGGCTTTTGCGTTACTCCATTTAAGTTCTCTTAATGGAAGCCTGAATCAGCCACTGGCAGGGTGTTGGCCCGTATCTTCTTTTGGTGAAAGTTATACGTTTCTTGCTGGAGGACTCAAAGAGAACCTTGGGGTAATATAATTCTGAATTTTTTATTAATTTTGTGAATACCATTGATATTGGACGTGTTTTCCATTAATGTTATATATGAAAATGCTTTTTACATACAAAATAAAGCCAATGGGGTGAATGCTTTGAAGGACGGTTATGTGATTGTCAGCGCTGTGAGAACACCAATTGGAAAATTTGGAGGAACATTAAAGGATATAGACTCAGCCACTTTAGGAAGTATTGTGATTTCGGAGGCGCTTAAGCGTGCAGGCATTGAGGCAGCACAAGTAGACGAAGTCATCATGGGTGAGGTCAGGCAATCAGCCGAAGCTTCAAACGTAGCAAGGATTGCTGCGCTTCGTGCAGGGATTCCTGTTGAGAAGCCGGCTTTTACGGTGAATCGATTATGTGCATCCGGCATGCAGGCGATTACTTCAGCCATCCAGCAAATTGCTTTTGACCAGGCAGAGATTGTCATTGCCGGAGGAACAGAGAATATGAGCAGGGCTCCATTTTATATCACAAATGCTAGATTTGGAGAAGGAAGCCCGAAGATGCTAGATTCTAATGCAATCAACGGCCAGCAGCCGATGGAGATATACGGTAAACACCTTGGTATGGGAATGACAGCGGAAAATGTTGCTGAAAAGTACAGCATTGCCCGTGGAGAACAGGACGAATTCGCCGTACTCAGCCAGGAAAAAACGCAGAAGGCAATAGAAGAAGGGAAATTTGAAGCTGAGATCGTTCCTGTTGAAGTGAAAAAAAGGAAGGAGACCATCTTATTTACACAGGATGAGTTCCCAAGGCCAGGAACCAATCTTGAAAGTCTGGCTAGACTAAAGCCTGCCTTTAAAGAGGGCGGCACGGTCACAGCAGGCAATGCGTGCGGAAGAAATGACGGGGCATCAGCCGTTGTCATTATGAAGGAGCAAAAGGCCAATGAGCTAGGCCTTAAACCATTAGTGAGAATCGTCGATTGGGCCACATCTGGCGTCGATCCTCGGATTATGGGCATTGGCCCGGTGCCTGCGATGCAGAAATTATTTGATAAGACGGGCCTCACAAAGGAAGATATCGATCTTTATGAATTAAACGAAGCATTCGCGGCGCAATCCCTGGCGGTTTTAAAGGAAAGTGGGATTGATATCAATAAAGTCAATGTTAACGGGGGAGCCATCGCTTTAGGGCATCCGCTGGGAGCAACTGGAGCACGGATCACTACGACATTAATCCACGAACTGATAAGAAGACAGGGAAGATACGGAATTGCGACCCTTTGTGTCGGCGGCGGCCAGGGGATGGCTCTGTTAGTGGAAAGAATATAAATCTAGTAAAAAAAGGCAGGGAGTGCGCGCTTCCTGCTTTCGTTTATAAAAAAACTTCGTAAGTCTAAATATTCTATATTGATAGAATTTATTAATTTCTATATGATAGATTTATTAATCCTTGTACGCGGGAAAGGAAGTTTCATTGTGCCAGCACAGCCTTCTATGTCAGCTCAGCAGCAAGTCAGGATAAAGAGTAATAGTAAAGAAAAAATCCAAGGGATTCTGATTGGGTGCCTTGCCATTGGGTTTATGCTGCTTCAGCTGTTTCCCTCAGCCCAAATAGAGCTGTTCGTCAGTTTCGTTATTATTGCCGTGATGGTCTGGGTCCTGCCGGGGATCAGAGGGACTACTTTATATATCAGTCTTTTCCTATTAATTACCGGGGTAGCCCTCATGATTTATCATCATGTTCCTGCCATGGAATGGCTGTCCTCGATGAGAATCAACCTGATGCTTGTCGCAATTTTTATCGTGGTGCCGCTGCTCGGAATCCCGGTGAAAACCGGCGGGTATGTGAAGGCATTAAAAATCGTCTTTTCGAAAAAGATGAATGAGCCGTATTTTTTCTATCTTGGAACCAATCTATTAACCCATCTCCTGGGTGTTGTGATCAATATCGGATCCGTTTCAATCGTGAACGAATTAACAAGGGCTTCAAATATAAAAGCCCCCAGGCTGGTAGCAAATGCGATTAACCGAGGCTTCATCATGACGATTTTCTGGTCGCCTTATTTCTCATCTGTGGCACTGATCGTGAGCCATTTGCCAGTCAAATGGACATCAATTGTAGGTTACTTGCTTGGTTTTGTGGTAGTTTGTATGATTATCAGTGTTCTATTGGATCGAAAGGAAATCAAAAACAGTTCGCCAGCAGACAATGGGGAATGGACCGTGGAGAAGGATGAAAAAGAGGTTGCTGCAGCAAAGAAGAAAGTGACCGAACTGTGTATTTATTTAATTGCCATCACAGGTTCGGTGCTCATGATGGAATTTCTCTTTTCAGCATCGATGATCTTAATGGTCTGCTTTGTTGGAATCATTTTTCCGCTGTTATGGTGTGTCTTCTCCGGAAAAACCGCTCGCTATAAAGAAGAGTTCAAGCAGCATGTCTTCTTCGGGATTCCGCGCATGAAAAAGGAAATTGTTTTATTTTTGATTGCCGGATTCTTCAGCGGAGCCTTTATCCACGCGGATCTCAGCGGACTGTTAATTACAGCGATGCAGACCATGTTCGGCTCTTCCCAGCTGGGAACGTCATTCTTTCTATCTGCAATTGTCCTTTCCGCAGCGCTTATTGGAATCCACCCGATTGTCGTAATCACGATATTAGTCACAAGCATCAAGCCAGAACTAATCGGCTTCAGCCCTGAATATTTTGCCGTGCTGCTTCTAACAAGCTGGGGAATCTCCAATACCGTAGCCCCTGCGACCGCAGTGAACAATCTGCTCGTGAGCCTGCTGAAAGTGGATTTGATTGATGTTTCGATTCGCTGGAACTTTAAGTATGCAATCATTGCTATTTTGATTGTTCCGTTTTATTTGAGGCTGACGGGGTTATAAAGCAAAGAAAAAGGATCGGGATATTTTCTCGATCCTTTTTTATTTGCTTTTTCCTTATTCCTTTAATTTTTAATATATTTTTGTATTTTCCTGTATGCAGTTGATTGATTAATTCCAAGAGCCTCTCCAACTTTATACGAGCTTTTATATTTTTCATACGCCTTTATGATCAATTGTTCCTCCAATTCCTCTTGTGCCTGTTTTAAAGTGCAAATGTCGTTAATTTGAACTGAATACTGCGAGTTGCTTTTTCTGTGATTGGAAATTTTTTCAGGCAAGTCTTTTAATTGGATTTCATCGTTATCTGCGATCACTACTAAGCGTTCGACCAAATTTTCCAATTCCCGCACGTTTCCTGGCCAATCATAGTTGATTAGTGCATTTTCTGCCTCCAGTGAAAGAAAAGTGGCGGAACCGTATTTTATATTAAATTTGTTTAAAAAGTAATCCATCAGATAAGCAATGTCTTCTTGTCTAGTTTTCAAAGGGGGGATATAAATAGGTAAAACATTCAATCGGTAAAATAAATCTTCTCTAAATGTCCCTTCCTCAACCATTTTTTCTAGGTTCTTATTCGTTGCAGCTATGATTCGTATATCAATTTCAATTGATTTTGTACCTCCGACGCGCTGAATCATATTATCCTGCAGCGTTTTTAAGAGTTTAATTTGAAGATTAAGAGGCATTTCCCCAATCTCGTCTAAAAATAATGTGCCTCCGTTTGCTTCTTCAAATAATCCTTTTTTTCCTTCTTTACTGGCGCCGGTAAAGGCACCAGGCTCATATCCAAAAAGTTCGGATTCAATGAGGGTTTCCGGTATGGCTCCACAGTTTACATGAATAAAGGGTTTGCCATTTCTGCTGCTTTTTTTGTGTATGAATGAAACAATGACGCCTTTGCCTACACCGGATTTTCCGGTTACAAGTACCGTTGAATCGACCTTAGCAATTTTTTCAACCATTTTGACAATTTTGCGCATGTTAGGTGAAAAAGAGATAAAATCTTCCTCGTCCTTATTTTGAAACTTCCTTAATTCTCCCAGCTCATCTTGAAAGCTTTCTAATAAATGTTCCGTCCGTTCGATTTTATCGCGAAGATGCCTGATTTCAGTCAGATCTCTTGAAGTGAATATAATAATTTCGATGTTTCCCTCAGAATCAAGAACCGGATTGCCAATACAATGAATGGTTTTGCCGCTTCTCGTTCTTTGAATCATTGAAACCCGTTCTTTCCGTTCTTTAATAATAGGAAACATGGATGGCGAATATACTCCGTCTTTGGCTAGATCCTCAGAGTTTTTCCCGATAATGTCCTTAGCTTCCATACCATAAAAAGCTTCGCCAGCAGGATTAATCCGAAGGACCGTTCCATTTCCGTCAGTAACGAAAATCTCATCAAAGGAGGAATTGATGATGGTTTCCAATTCCTTATTTAAAATTTTGGCATCTACTAGTTCGCTTGTTTCCATAGTTTCACCTGCTATTCCTTTTAGAATGAAAAGAATAAACACATTTGTCATGTTGTTCCTTCATAATAGTTGAATAAATTATTTATAATATTTAGAATTATATATACATAATTTAATATATCATGCTTCGATGCATTAATAAATGATGGTTTTATATACCCTTTCTTTTTATCTGAGCTAGTTGGTATCTCTTTAGTTATGGAAATTTGCATTTGAGGCTATGAAATACAAAGAGTGTAAATAACAAAGCTGTATTTTTAATAAAATCATGCTTGGATGCATTTTGAGTAATGCATGAAGTAATTACATGCGTAAAGCAAGAACTAAAAATCCCATTTTAATAGGGTTGGATTTTTGGCATGAAACTTGCGATATATCCTAAATCATTCATTTTAATGAATCATTAAAGGGAGGTATTTGTGATGAACACATACGATTTGAAGCAAATTAACAGACTGCAAGATTTAGATAAAAAGCATTATTTGCATCCGACTTCTTCATTGAAACAGCATCAAGAAAGTGGCCCTAAATCTATTTTCACAGAGGGAAAAGGCATCTATTTAACAGATGTTCACGGGGACAAATATATTGATGCTATGGCGTCGCTGTGGAACGTAAACATAGGGCATGGCAGAAAGGAACTAGGGGAAGCTGCGAGTCAGCAGATGGGCAAACTGGCATACAGTTCATCGTTTGGTAATTTATCCCACCTATCGGTTATCGAATTATCAGAGAAACTGGCGAGTATGACACCAGGTGATTTGAATGTATTTTTCTATACCTCCGGGGGATCGGAATCCAATGATACTGCATTCAAGCTTGTGCGTCATTATTGGAAATTGAAAGGACAGCCAGAGAAGAAAAAGATTATTGGGTTGGAAAAGGCTTACCACGGAATTACGGTGGGGGCGACAAGTGCTACAGGAATTCAGCAATTTCATAAAATGACTTCATCGTTAGCACCGGACTTTCTCCATGCGAAAGCACATAAAACGAATTGCGAATTAGGAGATAAGAGTGACCCGGATTATGCAAACAGCATCCGAGGCATTATTGAAACAGAAGGCCCTGAAGCCATTGCAGCAGTTATATTGGAACCCATTCAAGGAGCTGGAGGCGTCAACATCCCTCCAGACGGATATTTACAAGCGGTCCGCAAGCTTTGTGATGAGTATGGCATCCTAATGATTGCCGATGAAGTGATCTGTGGCTTTGGACGTACTGGTAAGATGTTTGGGGTAGATAATTGGGATGTTGTGCCTGATCTTATGTGCATGGCAAAAGGAATTACCAGCGGTTATATTCAATTGGGGGCTGTAGCGATCACTGAACGTTTAAGGGATCAACTAGCCGAAGTATCTAATGATACATTATTTCACGGATTCACATACAGTGGCCATCCAACCGCCTGTGCTGTTGCGTTGAAAAATATTGAGATTATTGAAAAAGAGAATTTGGTAGATAACGCAAGGCAGATGGAGTTAGAGCTAATAAAAGGCTTTAAATATTTGGAAGACAAACATCAAATTGTGACAAAATCACGGGCCAAAGGATTATTAGGCGCCTTCGAACTTTTCGAGGACAGAGAAAAAGGAGTTCCATTTGCGCCAGAGAAAATGGCAGCACAAAAAGTCGTTGAAGAATGTTTCAATCAAAAATTAATTGTACGGTCCGTCACATATGACGGTGCGAATATCATCGTAATGTCACCGCCGCTTACTATTACAAAAGAGGAAATTGAAACCATGGTTACCGTTTTTTCAAATGTAATCCGGACTGTCGAAAAGAATTTAGGGTATCAAAATGTCTAATGGTTTTTAAAATGAATCCATCGCAAAATGACTTTCAACATAAATTCGCCTATTCCATAAAGGAATAGGCGATTAAACCATTATAAAAATCAGAATATTCAACCTAATGGGACATTACTTCATTATTTTAAAAAGATGTACAGATTCTGTTTCCTGCCTAGAAGAATCTTCAAAGCAAAATCACCCCGGTAACATTTGAATAGAGAATTTATGTTTAACAAAGATATTTTTAAGCAATTATTTAATGCTACTTATTTTACCAATATAAAAATTAATAGGGGGTAAATGAATGGGTGAACAAAGATTATTAAAGACACTCGGAAATAGAGATGTTCTTTCCCTTGCATTTGGAGCGATGATTGGCTGGGGATGGGTAGTTACAGCTGGACTTTGGATTACAGAGGCCGGCTCCTTGGGAGCCATCCTTGCCTTCGCAATTGGCGGATTGCTAGTTATATTCGTTGGTTTAACCTATGCGGAATTAGCATCAGCCCTTCCGCTGGCTGGCGGAGAGCATGTATATAGTTTTCAGGCGATGGGGAGGGTTGCCAGTTTCGTCACGACTTGGGCAATTATCCTTGGTTATGTATCTGTAGTAGCCTTTGAAGCTGTTGCTCTTCCAACGGTTTTTGAGTATTTGATTCCAAACTACAGCAAGGGTTATTTATACACCATAGCGGATTGGGATGTAACGGTTACCTGGGCGGGGGTCGGTATCGTAGGATCGATCATTATTGCCTGGATTAACTATCGCGGGATTAAACTTTCGACAGCAGCCATGTTTATTTTATCATTATTAATTCTGATTGCAGGCGTATTATTAATTACTGGCAGTACCATTGCGGGTAATACCCAAAATATGCAGCCTTTATTTGAAACAGGAATAGCAGGAATCTTAACAGTAGTCATTATGACGCCCTTTATGTTTGTTGGATTTGATGTCATTCCGCAGGCTGCCGAAGAAATTAAACTCCCGCAGAAACAGATTGGGAAATTATTAATATTCTCAGTCATTCTGGCTGTTGTATGGTATATTATGGTTATTTTTGGTGTGTCGCGAATTTTAACCCCAGCTGAAATTGCTGAATCCAATCTAGTTACAGCTGATGCCATGGCCAAAGCCTTTGGGGATAGTCAAATGATGGGGAATATCCTTGTTCTCGGAGGTATTGGAGGTATTTTAACAAGCTGGATCGGATTTTACATTGGCGGCAGCCGTGCGATATACGCGCTTGCCAAAGCAGGTATGCTTCCTAAATCTTTAGGCGAGCTGCATCCGAAGTATAAAACTCCGCATAAAGCAATCTTGTTAATCGCTGTATTATCTACTGCAGCCCCATTATTCGGTCGGCCTGCATTAGTATGGCTAGTGGACGCTGGCGGTCTGGGTCTAGTTGTCGCATGGTTTATGGTTGCAGTATCCTTTATTATTTTGCGCAAAAAGAAACCAACCATGCGACGGCCGTTTCGTCTGCCAGGCGGTACAGCGATTGGATGGATCGCCGCTTTTATGTCATTAGGAATAAGTATTCTATATATGCCAGGAATGCCATCAGCGCTAGTTTGGCCTTATGAATGGGTCATTGTCTTTGCCTGGACGATCCTCGGATTTGTATTTTATAAAATATCTATGAAAAAATACGGTACGGAATCTTCAGATAAACATATGAATGATGAAATTGCTAGGGTAATAAAATATGACGAAGAAGAGAACGCGGAGAAAAAGAGCAGCTAAGAATCAAAAGCGAGCAAGCATCTTAGCATGGAAAGGAACTGTTCAGGGTGGAAGTTATTAACACATTATCAAAAGGCAAAAAGGAGCATATATCAAACTATCTTCCAAAAGGCTATTATACTTGTTCTAAAAACGTAGGAATCAAAGATGAAACACTCGACTTTTCTGTCATGTTATCTGCTGTTCCAGCCTCAGCTGCAGCTATGTTTACTCAAAACCAATTCTGTGGAGCGCCTATTCCTGTTGGCAGGGAAAATATAGCGAATGGGCAGCTGAGATGTTTTGCCATCAACAGCAAAAACGCAAATGTAGCAACGGGAGAGGAAGGCATTGAAAATGTCAGAGAGATCATTTATTTAATAGGAGAAGAGTTAAATATTCCTCCAGAAGATATTCTTCCGTCATCGACAGGTATCATTGGGAAACCATTGCCAATGGATAAAATAAGACAGGGAATCAAAGGCCTTAAAGATCAATTGGTCGAGGGCGGGTTTGAAAAAGCCGCTGAAGCGATCATGACTACCGATACGCATCCTAAAATTAGGGCTTGTAAAATTGGGGAAGCCACATTAGTTGGGATTGCCAAGGGGTCTGGGATGATTGAACCCAATATGGCTACCTTGCTTTCCTATTTTGTCACGGATGCACAAATTCCATCTAGTATTCTACAGACCATTTTTAATGAATCAGTCAATAAATCTTTTAATATGGTAAGTATTGATACGGACACCAGCACAAGTGATACCGTTGCCATAATGGCTAATGGCTTAGCCGGAGAAGTAAATATTGAAGACTTTAAAAAGGCTTTAAATAAAATGTCTATAGAGTTAGCTAAAGAAGTTGCTCGGGATGGTGAGGGTGCTACAAAGCTAATCGAGGTTATTGTAGAAAATGCTTTGCATTTTGAACACGCAAAAAAGGCAGCCAAATCCATCGTTAATTCTCCGCTGGTGAAATCAGCTATTTTTGGAGCAGATCCGAACTGGGGACGGGTTGTCATGGCTGTTGGCAAATGTGATAAAGAAATAGAGGTTTCGCCTGAATTAATAGCTATTTCTTTTGGCAGTATCCCCGTTTATGATGGAAAACCTCTAGATAATGTAGATCTAACGGAAGTGAAAAACTATTTACAGGGAGATGAAATTACGATAAAAGTATCCCTAAATTTAGGTAAGGAAAGCGCAACCGTTTGGGGATGTGATCTTTCATACGACTACGTTAGAATAAATGGAGAATATACATCATGATTTAAGCAGCTATTTTTTTATATTAATTAAAAGGCTGACCATTTCCCGTAAAGGGTGATGGTCAGCCTTTTGTATTTTTATGAAATCGGTATTCGTGACTTAAATCGAAAGGGTTGGATAAAATATCACCCTATGTATCTAATCATTGCGACTTCATCACAACAAGCATTCTTAGGGCAATTCATACAGTCAATCCATACTTTTTCAGGCAAAGTATCCTTTGGAATAATTTCAAACCCGCATTTTTTAAAGAACTCTGTTTCATATGTTAAAGATATTAATCTTTTAATTCCAAGACGTGAGGCCTCGTTAAAAACGTGATGAACCAATTGACGGCCTATGCCTTTACCGGAATGGTTAGGAGCTACAACTAATGAACGTACCTCCGCCAGGTCCTGACCTAACACATGCAGTCCGGCAACTCCCAGTATTTGATTATCCTCTTTCATTACATACAGACACTGCAAATGTTGATACAATGATAAATGTGTTCGAGGCAGAACAACTCCTTGTTCAGCATAGGTTTGTATTAAATCGTAGATGTCATTGACATCACTGGCAACGGCACTATAAATATCCATATTTGTCCCCCTAATTAACTTCGAATATTATAATAAAAATACATTAATTTGGATTTTTATTCAACAAAAAGTTTTTTATTTGTATCTATGTAGGGCCTGAAGAAAAAAAGGATCGAGGGCTCCTCGATCCTTTTTTTTATATATTTTCGTTCACCGGTTATATTAAACATTGATAAAAGGAAAAACCTGTGTTAGATTAGTAAAGTAACGCATTTTTAATATATAAAAATAAATATTTACCCAACTATAATTATACAAAGAAAACAACCCGCAGTCAACCCCCAATTTGCAACTTTTTAAAGGAGTGCTTGATATGAACAAAGAACTTCGCCAGGAGCAAGAACGATTGGATAGCGTATTAGAGACCATCTCAGTACAAATCTGCAGGCTTGAGGACGAGACGGGCCGGCGGAAAGACGAAGTGGTCCATATCCGCAGACACTTCTGGGATGACGTCAAGGTGAATGTCGATACGTTTGACGATTATCTCGAGACAATTATCGGATTGCGCCAGCAGGCTCAGGCTTTGACTGTCAATCAGAGCACTCACAAGCATGCGGCTAACAGGCTGTCCGTTCTGCGGCGCATGCATAAGGTGCCTTATTTCGGCCGCATTGATTTCATAGAAGAAGGAGATTCAGCGAAAGAAAGCATCTATATTGGCTTAGCTACCCTTACGGATCCTAGCGGAGAGAACTTCCTTGTCTATGATTGGCGGGCGCCGATTTCAAGCATCTATTACGATTACCCGCCAGGCCCGGCTGAATACACAACTCCTGGAGGCATCGTCCGCGGCTGCATGGAGAACAAATGGCAATACATCATCCGCGGCGGTGTCATTGAATCGATGTTCGATACGAGCATTACCATTGGTGACGAAATCCTACAGCAGGTTCTTGGAAAAAGCACAGATAAGCATATGCAAAGCATTGTATCCACCATTCAACGGGAACAGAACCAGATCATTCGTCATGACCGCGGGCGTCTGCTTATTGTTCACGGTGCTGCGGGCAGCGGAAAAACATCGGCCGCCCTGCAGAGGATTGCTTATTTGCTCTATAAATACCGAGATCGGATAAAAGCTGATCAAATCATTCTATTTTCGCCTAATACGATGTTTAATAGCTATGTTTCCAATGTGCTGCCTGAGCTGGGCGAAGAGAATATGCAGCAGGCCACCTTCCAGGAATACTTGATCCATCGGCTAAGCGGCGAATTTCAACTCGAGGATCCTTATGAGCAGCTGGAGTACGTATTAACAAAAAGTGATGATCCGGCGTACCAAACCAGAACAGCCAGCATCCGCTTCAAGGCATCGGCCCATTTCTTTGAGGCCATGCTGAGATACAGGCAGTCGCTGGAATCCTCCGGCCTGAAGTTCAAGGGACTGATGTTCAGAGGAAAACCAATTGTTACAGCTGAGCAAATATCGGAAAGGTTTTATAGCAAGGACACGTCGCTTCGGTTTCACAACCGGCTGGAGAAGCTGACCGAATGGCTCAATGAACGGATCAATGACACGGAAAAGCGTGAGCTGACCAAGCCGTGGGTGGAGGAAAAAATCGAGCTTTTAAGCAAAGAGGAATATCAAAGAGCCTATACTCTCCTGCAGAAAAAACACGGATTTACTGAAGACTCGTTTCAGGATGATGAAAGAGAGCGCAGGCTGCTAGGACGCATGATCGTGCGCAAAAAGCTAAAGCCGCTGCGCAAATGGATCCGTGGGCTTCGGTTTATTGATTTTACGGAAATCTATAAGCAGCTTTTTGCTGATTCGGATCGGATTAAACAGTGGATTGACGGAGAGCTTCCTGAAGAGTGGAAGGAAATTTGCCGTTGGACGATGATCATGCTGGATGAAGGCAAGCTATTTTATGAAGATGCGACGCCATTTTTGCTGCTAAAAGAGCTAATCGAAGGATTTCAGATCAATGGCTCGATTAAACATGTGCTAGTCGATGAGGCACAGGACTATTCACCGTTTCAATTTGAATTTCTGAAACGGCTGTTTCCGTCTGCGAAGATGACTGTGCTTGGCGACTTCAACCAGGCGATCTTTGCCCATGCCAGCGAGACAGCTGATTTCGAGACACTCACCGGCTTATATGGACCGGATCAAACTGCAACCATTAACCTGACCCGCAGCTACAGATCAACAAGACCTATTACCGAATTTACCCGCGGCCTTGTGCCTGACGGTGAAAAGATTGCCACGTTTGACCGCAGCGGCGAGGTTCCGGTGCTGATGCAAGTGCCCAATCATGCCGAATTGCACCTTCATATTATCTCTAAAGTGGAGGACTTGCGGAAGCAGTATCAAACGGTTGCTATTATTTGCAAATCCGCAGCCGAAAGCAAAGCAGCCTACGCCGCTTTAAAAAGCAGCATCGAAGAACTCAAACTGGTGAAAAGCGGAGCAATGGAATACGAGCAGGGCATTGTCGTCATTCCGGCTTATTTGGCTAAAGGCATTGAATTTGATGCCGTTATTATTTATGATGCATCGGATCAGGTTTATGGCGATGAAAGCCTGCGGAGATTGTTTTATACTGCCTGTACCCGGGCTATGCATCATTTGGAGCTTTATAGTATTGGGGAGCCTAGTTTCTTTTTGAAAAATGCTGTGCCGGGGAGCCTTGTAATGAAATAAGGTTACGGGGATTGGCTTAGGAATTGCCGGTCTCTTGAAGGAAGAACTTGCTATCGGGCAAGTTCTTTTTTAAAATTACAGTTAAAATATTGCCATTCTGGTGAATCCCTGAATCTGTGTTCCCATTTTTAATGGGTGCACAACAGGGCTTTTAGTTTTTCTCTATTTGGCCAACGCGTTTGTCCCCAAGCTTAATCCGCGCATTATTTAAATGTCTTTTCATATGATAGGCTGCAGCTGCAGCATCTTTATTATAAATAGACTCATAGATTTTTAAATGTTCCTGATAAATTTGTTCCCTTTTTTCTCTCAGCCCTACGTTTCTTTTTAATGAATAATTTAAAGAACGTTTATACAGATCTTTTAAGTTTTCGATTGATTGTAAGATAAATGGGTTATGGGAGGCGCTTACAATTTCATGATGGAACTGAAAATCTGCCTCTGACCCTATAGAATAATCATCTACCATATTCTCAGCTATTTCATCTAAAGCCGATTTAATTTTCACCAAGTCATCCTCTGTGGCCCGAAGTGCAGCAAATGCGGCTGCCTCTGTTTCTAGAACCGTTCTCATTTCAAGCAAGTTATATACCTGTTCGATTTCTATCATATCAAAGGTTACAGAATCTAACATATTCGCTAGATGAATCTCTTTAACAAACGTTCCTTCTCCCTGCCGTGATTCAACAAGCCCACTGGCTTCAAGTACACTCAGCGCTTCTCGAATGGGAGACCGGCTTACACCAAACATTTTGGCGAGATCCTTTTCTGATGGAAGCTTGCTTTTGGGAGGGAATGTTCCTTTTTTAATTAATTCTTTAAGCTGTTCAATGAGCTGGCTTGATACCTTTTTTCTTTCTATTTGGGGAATTAGCAAATCATCACTTCCTTTATATGGATATCAATTAGACAATTTCAGACTTGTAACTCAAGTATACACAAATGAAAAGCACTAAATATGGATAATATGGACTTTTTAAAAAATATAAATTATTTTGACATAGGAAAAATTTAACATTATAATTGTGAAAGCGCAGTCAAATTGTCATACAACATGATGACCAGATGATTTAAAGGAGGTGAGTAAATGAATAATCAGACGTCAAAAAAAGAGATAATCCCTTTGTTTATAGGTTTTCCCGGAAGATCAGCCAGAGGGTTTTTAGGCTGGAGCAGCACATATTTAATTCAAATACATAATGAAGGAAAAGTGAAAAACTACTTATTCGATACCGCAGGCTATAACGAAAGAATAGAACTATTTAATAGATTAGAAGAATTGAATCTTAATAAGAATGATATTGATGGCCTGATCCTAAGCCATTTGCATTTTGATCATGCAGTAAACTGGACGCTCTTTCCTAACTCTAAAATTTACATTCACAAAAAGGAACTGTCTGCACCTCAAGAATATGACTTCGCTGTACCAGACTTCCACCAGCAGAAATTACTTCAATGCCCAAACCTGCAATTTATTGCTGAAAATGATGAAATAGATGGAATGCGAGTGATTGAGGTTCCAGGCCATACAGCTGGAATGATCGCACTTGACATAGATAAAAAGATACTGGCGAGTGACTCTATTAAAAATAGACTGGAGCTTATTCATGGACCTCTCGGCAATACATGGGATGTCGAAATTGCAAAAAGGTCCATTCAAAAAATCGCCGACATCGCTGAAGTGATCTATCCCGGCCATGATGTTCCATTAATCAAAGAGAATGGAAAATGGGTGGCCACTGCAGAGGCAGAGGAAACAATTATCCTGGCAGAAGGTCTTTGCTGCGGTAACGGTACCAACAAACTAACGATATCTGTACCTGATTGCTAGAATCAATTAATGGAAGGAAGGTGCCTTATGGGAGAAACACCAATCAGACCCGAACAAGGGGTAGAGGTTAAGAAAAAAGGGATATTCCACCTGCTCAAACAAATGGGTCCTGGAATGCTTGTTACAGGGGCATTCATTGGAACAGGAACGATTACGACTAGTATTGTGGCAGGAACCAATCATGGCTATACCTTATTATGGGCTTCGGTGACAATGGCCGTTATTTTAACAATCGTTTTGCAGGAAATGTCAGCTCGCCTTGCTTTATCGACAGGTCTTCCGCTTGCTACGCTAATCCGGCAAAGGTTAGGATTATGGGCAAGTATTATTGCGGTAGTTGCTATTGCTGGGGGAAATGCTATTTATTCCGTTGGTAATGAAGTAGGTGTAGGCCTTGCGTTAGGGGGGATGATCGAAGGCTTTCCTGGGTGGGGATGGATGTTTATCGTAACCCTGCTTTACTGGACTTTGCTTATGATCGGAAAGTACTCTGTATTAGAAAAAACGATAACCGTTTTAGTCGGATTAATGAGTGTGACTTTCTTAATCGACATGATCTTTGTTAAGCCAGATTATCCGCAAATGCTTGCGGGATTAGTAATTCCTAAATTTGAAATATCAGATACCATGCTAGTTCTAGGGTTAATCGGTACAACTGTTGTACCTTATAACTTATATCTTCATTCTGCGGGAATCGTGGAAAGAGGCTGGTTCAAAAAGCCAAAGGAAAATTTAAAATTAATGCGCGTTGATACGATTGTTCCAATTTTTATTGGCGGACTTGTAACCATGTCTGTTGGTGTAGTGGCTGCTTCAATATTAAATCCGCTGCATATATCTGAAGGGCTTGAAATTACCGGGTCCCAGCAGATGGCCTTGGCGCTTCAGCCATTGCTTGGCAAAGCTGCATATTTCTTATTCAGCATCGGCCTTTTTGCGGCGGCAGTATCTTCAATGCCAATGGCAGCGCTATCTGCCTCATATGTGGTAACGCAAAGCTTTAACCTTTCAACTGATATTAAGAGCACGCCTTTTAGAATCGTCTTTACATTGGTAGCTTGGATTCCGTTTATCTTTGCAACGGGAGTATCTAATCCAATCTGGACGATCATTATGGCACAGTCCGTGAATGGCATGCTTCTTCCGATTACAGCTATTTTTATTTATTACTTAATCAATAAAAAGGATATTGCTGGTGAGTTCCGCAATAAAGCAACAACAAATATATTAGGTGCTGTTGCTGTAGGATTCGCTATATATATCGGAGTCATGAATATATTAAAGGCATTGGGAGTTGTTTGATTTTTAGGCAAAGGGTTCATGCTTGAGGGGTTTGTAAAGCGTGGAATCCTTTGCTTTTCACTTTTAAAAATTCTTAGTTGCCCCTAAGTTGGATAGGAAATCCGTCTTAGGGGTTTTTTATATAATAAGTGAAAAATTAAACTGCGGTTAAAGTACCTTTTTTATATAATTCCTATATACTAGTTATTTATTATACTATAAATGTTAACTGCATTTCTTTGTACCTAGGGTGGTACTGAAATATAGGAAGAGGAGGAAGTTAATGGATCTTCAAAAATACAGAAATCATTTATTTCAAACCATGAAAAGCAAGCTGGAAGCATGGTTACATACAGATGAAGCTGGAAAAATTCAAGGTGAGGAAGTTTATCGATTTCTTCACTCTATTAAAGGAACATCAGGGACTCTGCAGCTTGCAGGCCTCATGAACCTAGCGAAAGGCCTTTTAGATCAATTAAAAGAGGATGACCAAAAGGCGTGGGATCAAATAGAATTAAAAACTTTCTTGTTTCCTTTAATCCAGCTCATCTATCAATATGAGAATTTCAATGAATTCGTGGATCATGATACACCCTGCAGCAATGCGGATGCTCCTCTTATACAAATCATAGATGATGATGTTTCTCTGCTGATGTTCCTAAAAGATGCGCTAGAAGAAAAAAATTGGATGGTTATGACTCATACCAACCCAGAAATAGCCGTGAACAAGTATTTCGAAATGAAGCCGGATTGCCTTATTTTAGATGTTACGTTGCCAAACAAGGATGGTTTTCAAGTATTGAAAGAAATCCAAGAACATAGTGAAAAATATTTTGTTCCCACCATTATGATTAGTATCAATGATAATAGGCAGGTGAGAATTGAGGCCTATCAAAATGGTGCAGATGACTTTTTTAAAAAACCTCTTGATATGGATGAATTTATCGTAAAAATTAACCGGCATTTACAGAGAAAGAAAAACTTTGATCAATCAGTTTTAATTGACGAACTTACCCAAATCTATAATAGAAAATACCTTGCTGATAGCCTTCCCCGATATTTTCATGATTTCAAACGAACTAGACAAGCTTTTTCGGTTTGTATAGTGGATATTGACTTTTTTAAGAAAATTAATGATTCATATGGTCATCTAATGGGAGACCAAATACTGAGAGACTTCGCTCAATATTTAAAACAGCATGTCCGCAGTTTGGACATGGTTTACCGATACGGGGGAGAGGAGTTTATTCTTGTATTCCCGAAAACCTCTAAAGAGGAAACGAAAGAGCGCTTAAATGAACTAATTAAGGGTTTCTCCAATATGGAATACATTTATGAAGAAAAAAGATTTTCAGTTACATTTTCAGCGGGGGTCTGTGAGGTTGATGATGAGTCCGTTACTGTGGAAGAAGCCTTGAAAAGGGCTGATCATTCACTATATGAAGCAAAACGGCTAGGAAGAGCAAGGGTTGAATGTTTACAATCATTGCCGAGTCAGCATAAAAGGACAATTGTTAATATCTCTGTCATTGATGATGATGTCATTATACGAGCTTTACTAGCCCAATTGCTAGAATCCTTAAAAATTAAACAGATTGAATTAAATATTAAGACGTTTGAGGATGGACCTTCCTTTTTACAATCGGAACATGCAAAAGAAGATGTCAACCATTTTATTGTTCTAGATGGTGTTATGCCCATCATGGATGGTTTGGAGGTCCTCCAAGCAATCAAACAAAGTGACAATGCCTATAAATATAAAGTATTAATGCTAACAGGAAGAAACAGCAAAAAGGAAATCGAACAGGCTTTAAAGCTGGGTGTGGATGATTATGTTACGAAGCCGTTTTATACACAAGAGCTCCGGGCAAGGATACAGAGAATCTTAAATCAGATGCAATAAGGTAGGAGGATAACAGATTGAACCGAATATTATTAGCCGAGGATGAAGAGGCCCTTCGTATGCTTGTCGTTGATACGCTTGAAGACGAAGGATATATCGTTGATGAAGCCGCTGATGGCGGAGAGGCTGTAGATTTATATCAAAGCCATCCATATGATCTGGTCATTTTAGATTATATGATGCCTGTTTTTACTGGGCTAGAGGTTATTTCGACGATTCGAACTGCTGAGACAAATGGTCATACGAAAATATTAATGCTTTCTGCCAAAAGCCAGGCGGATGAACAAGAACGGGTTCTGCAAGCAGGTGCTGATTATTTTATGGCCAAGCCATTTAGCCCATTAAAACTTTTGGAATTAGTTGAGGAAATTTTGAATGAAAATAATTGATTCCATAAATCATTCTATATCAAATAAGGTATTATCCTTGTTTGTCTTAAGCTTTTTATTTTTTATTGCAGGAACGGGTGCATTGTTTTATTTTCAGCACCAAGCTCAAAATGAATATGTCTTAAATCGCTCAGATCTTGAAGGAAAGCTCCATAGTATAAACAATATCTATCAGCCATTTAATTCTTCAGTATTACTATTGCCGGATTCAATAAGTGTTAAAGTACCTGCAAATAAAGAAGATGCAGATCAGCAGGAACGGGAGCTTAGAAACGAACTTCATGAATTCGGACAGTTAGCAAAGACAAACGATGAAAAACTAATTTATCAGAGAATAGACCGTTTCATCAGCTATTATTTCACAACAGTCGTTCCGGCCGTTATACAAGACTACGAAAATACTAGGGACCCAAGTGCGGATATTTCAGATCAAGAGGTCATTTTAGAAGTAGGAGAGTTTCTCACTCAAATAACTTCGTTTGCAACAAACCTTCAAGAGCAGCTTACAACCAATGCCAATAAGCTGGAAGAAAAGGAGATCATGCAGCAATATAACCTCCTTGTTTTTTTACTATTATTTTTGCTCATATTATTGTTTGCCATCTATAAGATTCTTAAAAATATAGGGAAACCTCTTGCGGAATTTACTATTTCTGCAAATGAAATAGCTGTTGGGCGAGAGGCAGTTATAAAAGCCGATCCAACAAGAAAAGATGAACTTGGCATTTTATCTGTGGCTTTTGAAAAGATGGTGCAAAGTATACAGGATAAGGAACAGGATTTAGTGGCACATAACGAGGAATTAATTGCGCAGCAAGATGAGCTTCAGGCGCAACAACAGGAACTTCAATCTACACTTGAAGTGTTAACAGATAATCAAAATAAGCTGCGGCGAAGGAATGAATTAATCAAAGGCATTTCTTCTTCTTTAGATAAGAGAGAAGTAATGCAAAGTATTATCGAGAATATGTGTAAGGTTACTGGAGCAGATAAAGGGGTTATTACTCTTCTTTATGAGGAAGCATCCGCTGCATACGGTGTGTCCGACTCAGGTGTAAAACAATTTAAAAGAAATTTGAATAGCGGATTAATGCTGCGCTTAACCTCCGAAAAGCAAGGGTATTTAGTCCGCCGTGAACAGCATGAAGCTGAAAAAGGGTATCATGAAACTCTTCAATATTGCTATGACCTTTATTTACCCGTTATGTCTTCCGATGAAGTAAAAGCTGTTTTGGTTTTAACACGCTACGGATTCCTTTTTACAAACGAAGAAATAGCCGAATATGAAACGCTCTCAAGACAATTAGCGATTTATCTTGAAAAAATCAATCTGTTTGAACAATCTGAGGAAGATCGCCGGTTAAATCAAGATATCTTAAATAATGTCCAGGAAGGCATCCAATTGATTGATAAGAATAGAACGATTATTCAGGTGAATCAGCAATTGGGAGAGATATTTAAAAAGGATAATTCCTTTAAAGATTTATTAGGACTTTCTTGGAAACAGTGGACCCTTTTGATGGCCGAGCAAATTCAAGAAAATGATTTTATTGATACACTAGAGAATCTTATAAGTTCAGCCCTTCAGAACCCTGAAGAGGAGCATTCATTTATATACAGGAAGAAAAATGGCCATCAGGTGATCAGAGTCTATTGTACAACCTTTAAAAAAGAAAGCGATGAAGACATTGGCACACTTCTTGTCCATCGTGATATTACAAAAGAATATGAGATTGCAAAAATGAAATCCGAGTTAGTAAGTACAGTCAGTCATGAATTAAGAACACCTTTAGCCAGCGTTCTTGGCTTTACAGAGCTGATGCTGCATAAAGAATTAAAGCCTGAAAGAAAAACAAAGTATTTGCAGACGATATATAACGAAGCGAAAAGATTAACGGCCTTAATTAATGACTTCCTTGATATTCAAAGAATGGAATCGGGAAAACAGACCTATGAAAAGAAATTTATTGATATTATTTCTATATTGAAAAATGTGATTGAGCTTCAAGAAGGTTCTGCAGCCCTACACAACATTAACCTTTCAGTTGAATCAGAGGAAACGATGATACTAGGGGATCGAATGAAAATTGAACAGGTGTTTACTAATCTGTTAAGTAACGCCATTAAATATTCGCCTAAAGGCGGAGATATTTTCATTCGGGTATACAATAGGAACGACATGATTTCCGTCGATATTCAAGATGAAGGTCTTGGTATTCCGGAGGATGCCATTCCACAATTGTTCCAACAATTTTATCGGGTGGATAACTCTGATCGAAGAAGGATTGGAGGTACAGGCCTTGGCCTTGCCATTGTTCAAGAAATTGTCAAAGCACACGATGGTGTGATCAACGTAAGTTCTGAATACGGGAAGGGAAGCACCTTCACCACTCAGTTCCCGCATGTCAGCATGAAAGCTACTATTCATAATGAAGACGAATCTCATTCTATGCTGAATTATACGATTATGATTGTTGAGGATGATTTAAGCCTAGCAGAGCTTCTAAATCAGGAACTGCATGACAAGGGCTTTTATGTAAGTTCTGTTAATAGCGGAAAAGATGCGTTAAACCAGTTGAATGCATCTCCGCCAGATGCCATTGTTCTGGATATTATGCTTGAAGATGAATGTGATGGCTGGGCCATCATGAAGGAAATGAAGAAAAGCGAAAAACTAAAGGATATTCCTATATTTGTTTCAACCGCTATCGATGACAAGGAACTGGGCTTCTCGCTTGGTGCACAGGATTACCTTGTTAAGCCATATAAACCTAGTCAATTATCCAAACTCGTTATAGAAACGCTCATAAACAATGAAAAGAATGGGCAGATATTGCTTCCTCATTAGGAACGAGCTCTTTTGGAGCTTTGGTGGTCGTTTTGAATAAAGGAAATGATAAAAGAGAATCACCATACTTAGCGTGATTCTCTTTTTCTAGCTTTGTATTCAAGGAGGACAGGCTGCAAAATCACTGTGGCGAAGAACGACATATCAATGCATTAGTGTCCTGCTTCCTGCCAGTGCAACGAAAGAATTTATGCTGCTTTTCTTTTTTCTTTCATTAATTTTAATAAAATTTCACTAAAAAACATGAAGGTGGTTGCTAAGGCTAGGCCTGCATAGCTGATAACAAATTCCATTTCAATGGCTACTTTTCCGGTTTTGACAAAGGCATATAGGTTTAAGGCACTTAAAGCTATTAAGCCAAAATTTGCTAGATACGTAGATAACGCTAAAGCTTCTTCCATTTTTCTGCTAAACAATGAGCTCACTCCAGTTTTCTTTATAATTCGGTATTTTTATTTCTAAAACAGGCAATCCAGCTAATCTTGCACTCGTGACAAAATCTGTATCATCTGATGCGGCAATTAGATTGGCTCCACCTTTTACTTTTTCAAAAAGGAAATCAGCGACGATATGATCGTCGTTATTCTCCATTCGAAGCTTATGTTCAATGACAAAGGGTTCCGTCCAGCCATCTTCAATTTCTCGTCCAGCCCCATTTAAGACCATAGCATCGAATACATCACTTGCTCTGGCGGCAGCTCCTCTTGTTTCCCGATGCTCATTTTTCTTCAAAAAGTCCCACTCTCTGCGAACCATTCGGCTAATGACAATTTTGTTGCGTTTAATGAGTTCAAGCAGGTCATTATTTAACTTCATTAAGACATTGGTATCAATTGCAATCTCTAATCCCTGTTTTCTGCACCGGTCCAGTTCACTGATGATTTGGATGTTTCGCTGTAAGTCTTCAGCAAGCTGCTGTTGTGGCCTTAGGAACCTATTCAGACGATGTAATTCCTTATCCAATATGTAAAGATCCGTTTTTAATGCTTGTGATTTCCAGCGAAAATCTTTGCTTTCTGCCTCAAGTGCTTTTTTCTTGGTTTTGATCAAGTGCTGCAGGTTCTCCTTAGAACGTATAAGTTTTTCTGTTTCATCCACCATACGATCATACTGCAAGGCTAAGGTAATCATGGCTTGATTCCGAAAGTGGATTAATAAAATACTAGTTAAAAGAACACTAGATATGGAAAGCTTCAAAAACGAATACCCTTCTAAGTCCCGTGTAAATAACAGTGGCATGAAGATGATTATATGAAGAATAAGATTCCACTTTATCTGGCCTTCTATCCTGGTTTCTGATTCATTGTTGAGAAATAAGGAATAAGACATATATGGAAAAAGAAGAGTCAACATGAAATTGAAAATGTTATTTTTATGCCAGCCTTTCCTGCTGACCCCTACGATGATCAGCATGCCTATAAAAACATAAGGGATGGCCAAAAAAACTGCTGCAAGGGCTAGGGATATTCCATCCTCCATTAATATCTCTATCGCTCTGCCCATGAAAGACTCTCCTTTAGCAATGTTTTATATGTATCCTGCAGATTTGGAATTATGGCTTCTACATGTTCTTTTAATTCTTCTGCCTTGGATATAACAGCTTTTTTTCTATCAATTTCGTTCTCTATGTCGCTTTGTTCATCCAGTTTTTGCTGCAGAAGCTTTTCTTCCCTTTCCAGATCCTCTAGTTCCCTTCTAAGGAGATTCATTTCCTTTTCAGTGTCTTCTTTCTGGATAAAGAAGGACTCTCTTTCTGATTTTAGGAATTCTCTGTATCCCCCTAGAAGCCCAAGTCTTGTGAAGTAGACTATTAATGCGGCTAAAAATAATAAAAGACCTAGTACTTTCAAATCGAATCCCTCCACTTGTACTTTTTCTAATTTTAAGTATAATGGAAAATATAAACAACCGCAATAGGGAATATTCACGATATAGTGAAAGGGGTAGAGGTTAGTGGAATACGGATTTCAGGTGCACACAAAAAGGGCAAGATTATGGCCAGTCAGGCTATACGGAGTAAGGGAGCAGAATTGGATTGAATTCCAGGAGATCACACAGGTTGAAGATTACATCAATGAGCACAGTCATGTCTATTTTCAAACGATTGGGACCTTAAATGATAAAAAACAAATTGACAAGTCAGAGCTGCTTTCGATTCAAGGCCCTTTACCGTATATACCAATAGATAGATTATCAGTGAATGAAATTTACAGTCTGTCAGAGGCAGCAAAACTCTGGAAATTAGCCGATGGCAGTACGCTTAGAAAGGCGATTGAGAAAGGGAAGTTTAATAAAGGAGAAATAAGAAAATCAGATAAGGTATGGTTTGTTACCTTACCAGGTATGCAAAGGGTTTTTGATGCGGTACCAACCTTATTTGAAAATAAAGTCTCAAGCATTGAGTTTAATCAGGTAGATCATGAGGAGATCTGGAAGCTATTTCAAAAGGGGGAATAGGTACATGTTTGGTGTAAAGTCTAAATACTTTTTAGATGATGTTTGCTGCAATTCTTGCGGAGACACAAATGTAATTAGAATAAAAAGACATCGAATGTGTTTTAATCATTTTGTTTTTACGATATGGCTATTGATTCCTGTTGCCTATATTTATAAGCAAAACAACAGTTATGCGTGGCTGTTGTACTCTTTCATCTTCCTATTTCTCATTAATGGAGTGATTCAGTTTTTTAGGATATTAAAATACAGAAAAAGGGGAAAACGAGAGTGGCTTCTTTTTTGCCTGTCCTGCAAGGAGATGGGGTTAGCTAATATCGAAAATAACAATGAAGTGGATATATACAACTTTTAAGGGGCATGGCTGCATTATGCATCTATGGGCACAATTATGAAAAGAGTCTTAGTATTTCAAAACCCCTCCTGAACATTTCAGGAGGGGTTTTATAAAGTATTCAATTATTGCACGACCATTTTTAAATCGCCCTTTTTAACCCATCCCAATACTTTCATGCCTTGATAGATTGAAAGTGAAATAACAATAGGCAGAATTACGCCGAATGCAATGTAAATTAAAAAGACCATGACTCCTTGGTTTGCCAAAATATTGATTGGAGCGATTAATGAATTGAGACCCAGACCTGCTAGTTTATATGGAACTTGAAAATCAAAAATCATCGTCGCCATAGGTGCACATATGATTGCCGAAATAAATGACGGAATGACAAGACGTGGATTTTTGATAATGTTCGGAAATTGAACCTTAGGTGTGATTAATGATTGGGCAATATTGGCTCCAACATCATTTTGTTTAAATGACATGGCAGTAAAGGCGGCAAATTGGACGGTACAACCGATTAAGGCAGCCGCACTTGAAACAGGATCAAGCTGTAAGGCAATCGCAATCGCTGCAGACGATGCCGGCGACATAAGGAAAATACTCCAGACAAGGGAAATGACCATTGGTCCAATGATTGGAGAACCTTCAACAGACGCAGTAATTTGAGCACTTAGCCAATTAAGCAATGGCGTCGTAACCATCGATAAAAACACACCAGCAATACCACCGATAAAAATAGCAGCAAAAGGGATCGCCATCATATCCAATTTCGTTTTTCCAGTAACACGTTTACCAATCCAAGTAGCGATAACAGCCGCTAAAACAGCACTTAGTGGCTGCCCAGTTACTAATGTAACACCGCCATCTCCTGTTAGTTGGACGGCGCTGGCCCCGATGGTGCTACAGGCCATCGCACTGAAAATAACAAGTGTATTCCCTCCCAGCTGGTAAGCAATTCCTGCTCCAAGAGCCGGAGCCAGCATCAGCTGTGCTGTTTTGCCGATTGTAAAAAATCCTTCCCATCCTGTAAATGTTCCTAAAGATTCAATTAAGAGACCGATTCCAAGTGTTACTAAAACCGCGTTAGCAAGTCCTTGTGAAGCTTTATACATTCTATCTGTCAAATATTCCTTTGTTGACTTTTTCATTGCCTATTCTCCCTTAACTATAATAAATTTTCCGTCTTTTTTTAAATTGATATAATAATATAGTTATTTTTGAATAGAGTCAATATTAATTATTATTTTTGATTTTGGAACATACCTTGTTTTACTGAGTTTCTCATAGCATTTATATATTAACAAAACTATAATATTGTTATTTCGGAATAAATTTTACCGAAGAGTTATCATCGGATAGGATGGGGATGAAAGTAGTTAAAAGCGATTGATAACCACACAGATGTAGGTCTTGCCAAATTAGAAGAAGCCACACCTATTACAAATACAAGAAAAAGTTGAAAATGATGCGGGTGAGGAATTATACTGATTTGTTGGGTATATTAGCCACTTTACAGCGATTGAAAAAAATCCTCCAAAGCCGAAGCTCAGGAGGATTTACCTTTTCACTTATTCCGCTTTTTCGACTCGGTTGGCAGCAAAGCCTTACCGATAATAGGGATTTCCAAATGGGACGGGTAACGTGCATCCTGATAAATCTTCACGGTCGCCTCATTCGGATTGAGCCCCGGCCCCTGCGGTCCAACTTGATCCGGCAGAGCCGTTGTACCGCCAGCCATACTTATTCTAATGCGATGCCCTTCTTGGAATACGTAAGATGTAGGCAGGGCTTCAATGTTGAATTGTTCTATTTTCCCAGGTGTAAGCGGTGTCGGATGTGTCCGCGATTTGGCCCGAGGACCGTTGAGATAGCCTGCCGTCACTTGAGTGGCTGTGCCGTCAGGGGCAACGTCGGAGATTTCAATAACGAAATCGGTATCCTCCGCCGAAGACTCTGCCCAGAAACTGAACTTCACTGAACCCGTCAATTCGGTAGGATCTGATAGGGATCCGGTAGTCCAGGTAAGAGTCTTTTCCTGATACGGACTTTGATCGACCTTTAAGATGCCGTTCTTATTGCTCCGTAACGTATGAAGGAAAGGACCGGTGGTCGGTGAATACTCGTAGTCTTCACTGGAATTTTGCTCCTTAGGCTGTACGGCGCTAAGTGTTCCATCATTGATGCTTGAAATTGATCCACTATGCTGATCAGAAAGATACATTGTTGCAATGCGGGCATCCGGTATCGGCCAGGCTTTCTCAAATCGCCATTGATTTGGTCCCTGGACATAGATCAGCACGCTGTCCTCTTTATCTATACCGTTATCCAACCCACGAAGGTAGCGGTCGAACCAGGCTACCTGGTAGTCTTTGAAATCATAGGGCAGCAAATCGTAGATTGTATCATGTGCCCCTGGCCCAATGATCATCTTGCTCTTTCCTCCCAAGGCACTGAACTCCTTAAAAGCTTGTATATTTCCAGGAGTAATATAATCCTGCCAGCCACCGGATATCAGGGCAGCAATGCCTTGCTTGCTAATAGATTGCAAATCCTGCGTGTTCAGGGTTCGCTCACGCCACCAGGCATCAAAATCCCGGTGCGGCAAAACAGAAGTATATTCTGGATCTCCCCGGCCAACCCGTCCCGGCCCAGGCAGCATTCCTCCGGGATACCAAAGGTAGTCATAACAATCAGTACAGGCAATTTCCGGGCTGATGGCCTTAAGGCTCGGCGGCAGTTCTTTGGCCGTTAGCCACTGACTGATCCCTCGCAAAGACTGTCCTACCAATCCTACATTTCCATCACTCCAAGGCTGTTTGGCCATCCATTCGACAAGATCATACCCATCTTCAGAGAATTTATTAAATAGATTGGCCTCCCCATCAGAAGTTCCAGAACCTCTTAAACCTACATGCAAAGTCGGATACCCGTGCTCGGCTAAGTAACGGGATAAATCATCCGCCTTTTTCTGATTCACATGCCCGTAGCCATTTTCCAATATCAAGCTCGGCTGGGGAAGGTCCACTCCCTGCGGAAGAAACAGGCGCCCCCTTAGCACCACACCATCACGCATGGTGATCTCCACATTTTCTTGAACATTAACAGAATAAGTTTTTGTTGAGATCGGCGGCTTTTTGGATTTCTTGACCCAATTGCGGTTTTGAGTACCGTCTCCCATTGAATCATTTGTCTGCTGCTTCTGTTCCGCTTGGGCGGATATGGGAGTAGAAACATAAGCCATAGACACCGAAAGACCCAATAGTAAAGCTAAGGCAATAGATAGATATTTCCTTTTTTTCAAGGCACTTACTCCTTTCGTCATTTTACTAAATTACGGCAAATCCAGTTATATGTACTTACCATGAACTTGGGCGATATCCATTCCACTCAGAATGAATGCATATCGCGGGCTCGCCATTAATTACAATTTAAAATTTACCATTTTATATTATTCATATCAATCAGAATTTTCAGAATAGTACATTTGTATCATTTTCTTTTACTAGAATAGAGGTGTCGTCAAAACGAATCAAAATAAGCTTTGAAAAGATAAACCAAATTGTTGAATATAAAAAATTTTATGATAATATAATTACAATAAGTCACATGTAATTACTCGGAATTAAAATCTGACAAAAAAGGAGAGATTTACAATGGCTTTATCAACATATAAGGCAAAAACCTTCTTAAAAGAGAACGTGTTAGTTGAAGCTGAGGCAAGAAGTCATAAAGTAATTATCGATGAACCTGAAAGCCTAGGAGGCTCAGACAAGGGAATGAGTCCGGTTGAACTCCTTCTTTCAGCCTTAGGTGCTTGCCAGTCAATCGTAGCAAGAACCTATGCGAAAAAATTTGATATAGATCTGCAAAACTTTTGGGTTGAAATAGAAGGGGATATTGACATTGACGGATTTCTTGGAAAATCTGATGTACGACCTGGGTTTCAAACAATAAGATATACATTTCATATTGAAACAACAGCCCCTGAAGAAAAAATTGAAGCATATAAAGAATTTATTGAAGCACACTGTCCTGTAGGAGATACAATTGAAAATCCAGTTAATCTTGTTTCCGCAAATGTAGTTGTTGAGAATCCTGTTAAGTAAATTTACATGATTACTCTAAGTAAACATCGGTAAAAGCTAATAAGGAGGGGCTTGTCTAAAAAGTCAGCAGGGCTGGCAATTTAGATAGCTTCTCTTTTGTTTACTCTTCTTTATTCCAGCCTTACTTCCTGAACTTCCTTTACGATTAATTATTAAAGAAAAAATCCCCCTTTGAGTAATGCTGGAGGTGAGAAGAGTCAGGGAGATTTTTTTTAAAAACAATAGTTCGTATAATCCATATTTTACGAAAAGTACTAAGTGTGAAGATTGAATGTTTGCTATAATATAGGAACTAGAAATTAATTCCACTTTATTTTAAAGGATTAATTATTTAAATTAGCGAATTTCTGATTAATCAATGAATGGAGGTGCAAAATGGAAAGAATACGAATCCCGAAAGATGCTGAAATCATTGTTAGTACATCGAGTAAAGGTGATCAATCGAAGTGGTTAGTAGGAAATAGGTGGATAAAGGAAAATACTCGCGGGTATGAAAACATGGCTGAATATGCTGCTTCCCTTATTTTAGATAGTTCTGCTTTACCGAAAAACTCCTTTATCCCTTATACACCTTGTTTAATTGAAAAGAACGATGGAGCTGTTGCAGAAGGCTGCTATTCTATAGATTTTCGCGGTTCTTTACAAGAAGTCACACTTGAACGGTTATTTGAAGCAAACTTTGAAACAACAGACGAGATTCTAAGCAATACTCGTTACTCGACAGAAGACAGATTTCATTTGGTTATGGAAAAGATACACGCGTTCACAGGATTAGATGTATCTCAACAGGTAGCACAGATGCTAGCCTTTGATGCGTTCATACTTAATGAGGATCGCCACACAAATAACATTCTGTTTCTTTACAACCCCAAAACAGAAGCCTGGCAGCTGGCTCCAATTTTTGACCATGGCTTAAGCTTATTATCGGACGTTAAGGATTATCCGCTTGGTGTAGATGTGCGAATCTTAAAACGTAAAGTAAAGGCAAAACCATTTAATAATAGTTTTAAGAAACAGCTTTCGCTATACGATGGACCGCCTTTTATTAATATAACGGCGCTACAACAACGATTAGCTTCTTCTCCATACCAACTTGGCCGAGCATTGGATGTGATGGAAGTACAATTGAACGATGCGGATTATGAAAAATTGCTTATTTGAGGTGAACATTGATGATCAATTATTTTAAATTTGATGTGATGCTGTTTGATGATGTGATCGCCAGTGTAGACTTAAAACCAGATGGAAGCAACAATCCATATGTTATCAACTATATTAGTGGCTTTAATAAGCAATTTTCTCCTGATCCAGGGGGCTATATTACAAAAGATGAGCTGGAAAGATGGCTAAAGTGGCGTGTTTTTCCTGAAACAAGAGTCAATGCGGATGAATTACTTGCTTCACTGGGGTTAAAAAGCTACAATCGTTGGGCCATTGTCCGTAAAACACATGGGGTTATGGCAGATGATGAAATCTGGCTGCGTTTTAAGGGTGAAACCTTAAAGCATCGTGATGTGACACTGCGCAAAACCCTTTATTATCCAGATGAACAGCAATAAAACCTTAAATTAACTTCATAATTTGTTAACCTATTCATTCTTTAGTGCCAACCCGTTCTCATTTAGAGCAAGATTAATCATACATATAATGAATTTACTATAATACTATTCGTAAAAATTGTATTATACGAATACTTGTTTTCTTTTTAAAATAAAAAAGTGAGGTGTCTTCTTTTGGCCATCACAAAACAGCATGAATATTACGAAAAGCGGTTAGAAGCCCTATTAAAGGAAATGCCCTCTTTTGTAGTTAAATTTGTTGATGATAAGTTAGATATTCGGTCTCCCCTCACCCTTTATCATTATGTACGGGATTATAAAGAGTTTCTTCAATGGCTGATGTCTGAGGGAATTGTTTCGAGCACATCCATAAAGGATTTTCCCGTTGAAGCTTTGAGCACGCTGCCTTTAGACGATATGAGCAATTACTTTAAATTTATATCTAGAAAGAAATACATCGTTTCTAAAAAAGATGATGAAACGAAGAAAATGGATAGCAAAACCGTTAACCGGCATAAGTCCTCCCTGCGCTCCCTTTTTAAATATCTTACAATGGAAGCGGAAGTTAGCAGTGGAAAACCTTATTTTGAGCGGAATGTGATGGAGAAGATCCCAATCAAAAAGGTATCTGAAACCTTGAATGAACGTGCTAAAAAAATCACGGATAAAATCTTTGTGGAAGATATGGATATTCATTTTTTAAGCTATGTTCAAAATGAATATGAGGCCTCTCTCACACCTGGTCAAAAAAAGTATTATAAAAGAGATAAAGAAAGAGATTTTGCTATACTCTCTCTTTTTTTAGGAACAGGCATAAGGGTTAATGAACTATCTAACTTAAGGGTGAAAGATGTTGATTTTAGCAGCAAAGAGATTAGTGTGATTCGTAAAGGCGGCAAAAAAGATACAGTTTCTGTTACCCCCTCTTCTTTAGAAGACCTGCAAAGCTATTTGAAGGTCCGTAAAGAAAGGTATGGTGCAGGAGTTGGAGATCATGAGTACATATTTATTAAACGCTACAAGGGGCGTTGTGAACCTCTGACCAATCGAGCCATACAGGATATAGTCTATAAATATACGAAATCATTTGATAAGCGCATGTCCCCTCATAAGCTGCGTCACACCTATGCAACCAACTTAGCTGAGCAGACAGATGGGGATATTTCGCTAATCATGAATCAGCTTGGCCATACCAATTCGGATGTTTCATTGCTCTACATTAATACAACAAGAGAAAAACAAAGAAGAGCCGCTGAGAAGCTAGACAGAAGAAGGAAAAATACGGATAAAAATAAGTAAAATACGTAATGATTTCAATAATTAATAAAATAACAGCCCTTAACCTAGGGCTGTTCAGATTTCAGATTAGAGGGATCCGAATGAAGCCATTCGGATCCCTTTTGCAGAAATTAAGGACAATCTACACCTCTAAAGTCTGATCCCCCAACGCCCAATCCATTGGACATAATCCCCCAGTCTGTAATGCCTGAAGGACACGAACGGTTTCAGCTGCACTTCGCCCGACATTTTGATTGGTCATAGTTGCATATTGAATACATCCATCTGGGTCAATAATGTACAGCGCCCGATAGGCTGCTCCTGTTTTTGAGTCCAAGACATCATATGCTTGTGCTGCTTCTTTTTTGTAATCAGAGGCAAGGGTTAAATCAATCTGTCCAATCGCATTTGGGTGGTCCGCCTTTAACCATGCACGGTGAGAATAGATACTGTCCGTGCTGATCGCTAGCACCTCTGTATTCAGTTCTTCAAATTTTGGCAGATAGCTGTTCATTACTTTAATTTCCGTCGGACAGACGATGGAAAAATCAAATGGATAAAAGAATAGAATCAGCCACTTTCCCTTATATTGTTCAAGCGACGCAGGAATGGGCAAGCTTGAAAAAGAAGAAACCGTATCTAATTGAAAATCAGGTGCCTTGGTTCCGATATTTAGCAGCTTATGTATTTCTCTCCCTTTATCTTTATATGACAATAAGATTATGCCTAAAGACCTATAGGATTGGAAAAATATGAACCTGGATTTCTTTAAATCTTATTAATATTTACTCGCAAAATTGTATGTTTAAATAACCTTCAATCAGAAAAAAGTGAATTTGTTTTTTTAGGAATCAAAGCAAAAAAAAAGACAAATTCTTAAGAGAATTTGCCCATTCAATGTCAATCTAACTTTACTTCCATCTGAAAGCTCAGTATAAAGCTCGCCTTCAAGGACTAAAAGTACGTGTCCTTTATTACACCAATGATCAGCTGTATACCCTGGAGAATACTCTACTATTCTTACCCTGATATTCCCCATCTCAATGTTCACCAATAGGCACATCCCACGGTTCCGGGATGTGTAGTTTTATCTATATCTTTCCAATTAACAGTACTAAATGGGACATCAGTAATTTCCATAATTCATCCCTTTTCAGATGGTTTGACTTCTTTTTGTGTATTATTATAAATAAGTCTGTATTTCTTCTCTTGCTTTTTGTAACTTATCAATTAATTCTTCAGAGTTTTTTTCCAATAGTCTTTCTCTTGGACCAAGAATACTCAAAGAAGCTATCGGCTTATTGCTATAATTAAAAATGGGAACACCATAGCCAATAACGCCATCATCAATTTCACTATCTGAAAAAGCATAACCTTTTTCTCTTATTTTTTTCAAATCATTTTTTAATTCTTCTATATTAACTATGGTATTATCAGTATGTTTCTTAACTATATCCTTTTCAAATAATTCATTTACTATGTCCTCGCTTAAATACGCTAATAAAGCCTTAGATGACGCTCCCCCGTATAGCGGAAATATTTGCCCAACTTCGGAAGAAACTTTAACTGGTTCCCCTGAATTTACTGATAAGAGACAAATTGATTGCAAATGTGAGTAAACCATCAGTATTGTGGTTTCTCCAGTATCCTTAGTTAACTGCTGCATTATAGGGTAAGATACAGTTGTAATATTAGTATCCATAGACACTATTTTCGAAAACTTTAGAAATTTATAACCAAGCCTATAATTCCCTTCATGGTCATCCATTAAGTAACCTTTTTCTTTTAATATCCTTACATGTCTATATACTGAACTTTGTGGTTGATTCAACATCTCCGCCATTCTAGCAACAGTTAAGGATCTTGTATCACGGTCATATAAGTCCAGAATTTCTAAAGTTTTCATTGTACTCATTTAACTCTCTCCTAAATAATTTTCCTTTAAAAGGATATCCTCCAATCTGGGAAAGGGGATAAAAAATACTAGTGTTATATATTCTTAGTTGGATTGTTTTTTATCAAAATATAAAAGTGCATTTCCAAGTGCACAGACACCTTTTGTCACTTGCGAGTATTCTGTCCATTCCTCAGGACAATGACTTTTTCCATCTTTACTTGGTACAAAAATCATACCAATAGGGGCAATTCTCGCTATTTGATTAGCATCATGACCTGCACCGCTTGGTAAAAGGATAGCTTTACCTACATCTTCACAACCTTCTTCAATGCCTTTTAGTATATCCTCATTAACAAAGATTGGTTCTGATTGAGATAACTTATCAATAGAAACGGATAAATTTCTATTAATTTCAGTATCTTTTATTTTAGAAATAATCTGTTCAACCATTTGATCTATAGTACTTGTACTTAATGACCGTAATTCAACATCAAACACAACTTTGCCTGGAACAACATTAGATCCATTTGGTTCTACAAATAATCTTCCAACTGTGCCAACCACTTGCTCTTTGTATGATTTTTTTGCAACCTTTTCAACTTCTAATATCAATTCTGCAGCACCAGTTAATGCATCAAATCTCATATTCATTGGTGTTGTCCCGGCATGATTTGGCTGTCCATTAACTGTGATTCTATAACGTTGAATCCCTACTATTCCTGTAACTATTCCTAGGTCATTGTTTGTTTGTTCCAATACGGGACCTTGCTCAATATGCAATTCCAAATACAAAGAAATATCCCCGGATTTCAAAGCCTCTTTGGAAATATCCTCAGGTCTTCCGCCTGCTATTTTGATTCCTTCACTTAGTTTTAATCCATTTGGATCAGTTCTATTTAACATCTCATCTGTTAAATTATCTACCATTCCTCTACTGCCTATGGTTGAGATTCCAAATTCACTTGGCTCCTCAGCTGTAAAATCCACAATTAATAGCGTATGTTCTAATGTAATACCTTTTTCCTTTAATTGCCTTGCAATTTCAATCCCGGCTAATACACCAATAATACCGTCGAACCTTCCCCCGCCAGTTACTGTATCAGTATGAGATCCAATCATAATCGGTGGCAATTCCTTGTTACTTCCCTCTAGTCTACCAATTAGATTTGATGCCGCATCAATTTGAACATCCAATCCGGATTTCCCCATCTCTTCGGCTAACCATTCACGGCTTTGTGCATACCATTTTGTAAACGGGCGTCTTGTAAAACCTTCTGCCTCTTTATTAATCATTTCGGCTAACGTCAATATGTCACTTTTAATTCTTTCGTCGTTTTGATAAAAATAATTCATATTTTATACCTCACGTGTATGCACAGCACTAATAAACGTACCGTCTCCTGGTTTTCCTGTTACTGCATTGTTAAATACTTCTTTTCCTCTGACAAAAGTTTTCTTTATTTTACCATGCATTTCCATGCCATTGTAAGGGCTCCATCCTGCACTTGAGTGCATTAATGTTTCATCTAATATCCAATTTTCATTTGGATCAAGGATAACAAGGTCTGCATCATAGCCAACCTCAATTTTCCCTTTTCTGTGCCCTAATCCAAAGCGGTTTGCTGGATTTTCACTTAACACTTTAATTAATTGCGATAACGATATCTTGCCTTTTGCTACACCTTCACTATATAAAATCGGTAATAGAACCTCTACACCAGGCGCGCCTGATGAATTTTCAAAAATATTGTTGGCTTGTTTTTGATCAATTGTCCAAGGGGCATGGTCTGATGTCACCATATCGATTTCATCCCTAGCTAACATTTCCCACAGTGATTTCATATCTTCCCTTGAACGTAGAGGAGGGTTAATTTTAGCTTTTGCTTTTAATGTATTCATGTCTTCATCGCACAAAGTTAGGTAATGAGTACACGTTTCAGCCGTTACATTTGTTCCTTCTTTTTTAAAATTGTCAACTAATTTAAAAACTCTAGGAAAAGTACAATGGTATAAATGCAGTTTAACATTTGAATAATGAGCTAATTCTAATACTGTTAATGCTGCAGTAGATTCGGCTACCTTTGGTCTGCTTAAACAGTGAGCAAGAGGGTTATGATTACCTTCCTCAGCATATTTTTCTATATATTTTCTTACAATAGAATCAGTTTCAGCGTGGACACCAACTGGTCTGCCAGTCTTTTCTATTTCCTTAAATGCTTCAAAAAGTTCACCTTCATCAATTTTAGGGAAGCGTGTTGAATCCGTATTGAATAAAGAGACTTTAAATCCGCAAGCACCTGATTCTGCTAATAAAGGAATTTGATTAATGCCATCTTTTGGCGCTATGGTAGCTAATAGTGCTACATCAACGACGGACTCCTGGTTCAAAAGCTCAATTTTGTTATCAAAAAGCTCTTTAGTACAAATTAATTTATCTTTATCGTAAGGCATTTCAATGATTGTTGTAACTCCACCAGCAGCTGCAGACCTTGTTGCTTTAGTAAACCCTTCGGCTAATGAACTGTAACAATGAACATGAGCGTCAATTGCCCCTGGCAGAATATATTGCCCTGAGGCATCTATGAAATTATTATCATTTCTTTCATTTGAAATAGATGCAATCTTTCCATCATTAATCGTTAAATATGAATCAAATAGGACCTCAGTTGGCAATACTATGTTTCCTTTAATAGTAAAATTTGTACTCATAATTACCTCTCCTTCTGACTATACTCATTTTTAATGTAATAGAGGAATAGTTGTGACTTTATTTAAATAACTCAACTAAAAACAGGCTAATTTGTGGTATATAACTGATTAATATTAGGTCAACAATCATTATTGCTAGGAAAGGCAAAATTGCCTTGGTAATCTGTTCTAATCTGATATTTGCAATCTGACAAGCTACAAATAGATTCACTCCAAGTGGTGGAGTACACATTCCAATTGCTAAGTTAATAATCATAACCATACCGAAGTGGATAGGGTCAATTCCTAATGCCATCGCGGCAGGTGTTAATAATGGTGATAAGATAATGATGGCTATACTACCATCAAAGAACATCCCAACTATTAGCAATAGGATATTGATTATTAATAGAAAAACAATTGGTGATGCAGTTACATCTGCAAAGAATGCTGCTACCTTTTGAGGTACTCCTTCTCTTGTTAAGATAAAACTAAAGATTCCGGCACACGCAATAATAAACATTACGATGGAAGTTGTTATCATTGATTTAGATAATATGGCAACTAGATCTTTGACCTTTATTTCTTTATAAATAAAGAAACCTACAAGAAATGCATAGGCGACTGCGACTGCCGCTGCCTCCGTGGGGGTAAATATACCACCATATATTCCGCCTAAAATAATAACAGGCATTAATAAAGCCAATAGGGCTTCTTTAAATGCAACTAATACTTCGCCTTTAGGAACATCAGTATCGCCTTTATATCCTCTTTTTTTAGATATAAAGTAAACACCAATCATTAATGATAGACCGATTATTAACCCTGGAATTATTCCAGCGAGAAATAGGTCCCCAATAGACACACCAGTTGCAACACCGAATAGAATCATAGAAACACTTGGTGGTATAATAACACCCAATTCACCGGAAATTGCTTGAAGTGCGCCTGCATAGCTTCTGTCATATCCTTTTTTCACCATTGCTGGGATAAGGATAGAACCTAAAGCAGCAGTTGCAGCAATACCCGATCCAGAAATTGCCGCAAAGAACATTGAAGTAACAACAACTACCATACCTAATCCACCCGTTAAAGACCCCACTAAGGAATTAGCAAATCGGACTAATCGTTTTGCAATTCCACCCTTTTCCATAAGAGTCCCAGCTAAGATAAAGAACGGTATTGCCATTAACGGGAATGAATCGATAGAGGTAAATGCTTTTTGTGCAATAGCATTTAAAGGAATATTACCGGCAACAATTATTGAGATTAACGAAGAAAGACCGAGTGCAATTGCAATTGGAACTGATAACACTAGACATATTAATAGACTTGCTAATAAAACATAAACCATAAATTATACCTCCTCACTTTTTGGAGGGGTTTTACCTTGAATTAATTCTATAAGGACTGCTATAGAATTTAAAATAAGTGCTGCCGCCCCAACGGGTATTCCAAGGTATGGAAATGACATTGAAATTTGTAAAGCAGGGGATCGTTGAAATTTTACATTTCCTATTATTTCTAAGCCCTTAACAAATAAAATAATAAAAAAGATTAACCCAATAAAATAAACAATGATTTTTAACCCTCTTTTAGCTCCAATAGAAAGTTTTTCGGCAATTATTTCAAGGGCTATTAATGATTGCGTTCTAAGCGCTAATGCTGCACCTAGAAAAACTGACCAAACCATTAAATAACGTGATACCTCTTCAGCCCATGTAAATGCATGACCCAAAAAATATCTTGATATCACTTGGGTGACAATTACAATGGACATAACGCCTAAACTAATGGCAATAAATACTCTTATCCCCTTATTAATGCCGTCAATTATTCGTACCATGTTGGTCATACGCTTTGCTCCTTATTTAGAGAGTTTAATAATTTGCTAACCAATGATTTGCTATATCTAGTCTTCTAGCTATCCATACCTTATCTTTCTGCAATGCATATTCTAGAAACTCACGTAAGGCGGATACTCTTGAAGGTTGACCAATAATTCTTGGATGCAGACCTATGGACATAATCTTTGGGTGAGTCTCTCCCTCTTCCCACATGTAATCTAAGGTCCTTTTTAATGAATCTACAAAATCGGCAGGACCCCCATACCCTTGAGGACGAATAAACTTACCGTCATTTAATGTTTGGGAATAAGGAACCACTAGATGTCTCTTTCCATTAGCTTCTGTATAATATGGCAGCTCATCGTTATAAGCATCAGAATCATATAGAAATCCCCCATGCTCAACAAGTAGTTCCCTAGTGTGAACAGATGGACCATATCTGCAATACCAGCCTTGAGGTTTAACCCCGCAAGTTTTTTCAATAGATTCTACAGCCCATGCAATATGTGATTTCTCTTTTTCTCTTGTTAAGTTCCAAACCTTTTCCCATCTCCATCCGTGGGAGCAAACATCATGCCCTGCCTCCTTGATCCAGGCACCTACTTCCGGATTTCTTTCTAAAGCTAATGCACAGCCAAACACGGTAATAGGAATATTAAGCTCATCGAATAATCTTTGTAATCTCCATATTCCAACCCTGCTTCCATATTCATAAACAGATTCTACTGCCAAATCTCTCATATTATTTGGAATTGAATTTGGGAACTCAACGAATCCTTCATTTTCAATGTCACCTAAAGCCTTCATTTGCTCGGAGCCTTCCTCGTAATTCACAACAATATTAAGAACTACGCGAGCCCCATTAGGCCACTTTGCTTGAAAGCCATTTTTTCCATAACCTATATAATCCCTTTTTGGTCCAGGTATATCTAATTCCTTAATTTTTTCCATCTTGCACCTCATTATTAATATAGATATCGGTTTCTAGTACTAGCGGAGAAAATTCATTTGAATATTCAATGTCAGGTTTCTCGCTATTTAACATAATTGTTAAATAATCCGATGGGCCGCCAATTGGAATTAACTGATAATGCCAAGTTAATGGATGGAAGCAAATTCCCTGTCCCTCATTCATAAGAAATACCTCTATTTTTGCCTTATCGATTTCCATATCGTTTCCTTCCGCTACAATGACTAAGCTTTTTCCTTTGGTTATCGGATAGAATAATTGTGAGGTAAACCTGTGTCGTTCTAATTTCGTTATAATAGGGGTAAACTTGTCTGTTCTTAATATCCCGATATTTTGGCCATTCGCTGAAACAAAGGTGTCTTTTGGAATAATATTATTCCACTTTTGGCTTGTGCCTTGATTAATGGTTTTGAAGATTGCTCCTGTTTGAAGAACGTATCCATAATTTTTAAAGTTATCTACGGTTAATACTTTGATTACATTATCGATTTCACTCACAACCTTTTAAATAACTCAACTTTCTATGGTAAAACGGCCATAAAAAGTTGAGTTGCATTTTTCATTATTTTGCTTCTTCTATAATTTTGAAGAGATCCCCATACTGATCTTGATATTTTTCATAAACAGGTTTAACCGCTTCCTTAAACGGTGCTAAGTCTGCATCTTCAATTATTGTCATCCCATTATCCTTAGCAGTTTGTAAATATTCTTCATTCAATTTTTGAACGAATTCCCTTTCATACGTACCAGCTTCTTTTGCAGCTTCTAATAAAATCTTTTGAGCGTCATCTGGAAGTGAATTGAATTTTTCATTATTCATCAGAATCATTCCAGCTGAATACATGTGATTAGTAATAGTCAAATACTTATGAACTTCGTGGTAACTATTTGGAATCAAAACAGCTAATGAATTCCCTTGCCCATCAACTACACCTTGTTGGGCAGAAAGAAAAAGTTCACTAAATGGGATTGGTGTGGCAGTTGCTCCTAAAGCATTTATTGTATCAATTTGTACTTGGTTTTCTTGAGTTCTAAACTTTAAACCTTCCATATCCTTTGGAGTTCTAATAGGTTTATTGTTTGAAGCAATATGATACGAACCATTATCTACCCAATATAAATTCTTTAAATTTACTTCCTCTAACTGTTTAGAAATTTCTTCACCAACTTTTCCATCTAGTACTTTTTCGGCTTGGGTATGATCATCAAAAAGGAATGGGAAGTCTAATACATTGACTTTATTTGCAAAGTTTCCAACTGGTCCTGTTGACACGATTGCTATATCTAATAATTGCCCCTGAACAGATTCAGTCATTTCTCTTTCTGCTCCTAATTCAGAGTTTGGATGATTATTTATTGTAATTTTCCCATCTGATTTTTCCTCAACTAGCTCTATAAACTTTTTTGCTCCTGCATTTAAATGCGAATCTAGACTTCCACCATGTCCTAACTCTAGTGTGATTTTTTCCGATCCTTGGCTTTCTTTTGTTGCACCATTACTAGAGCATCCTGCAATAAATAATAATGCAGTTCCGATAATCAATGAGCTTTTCAAAAACCTCTTCATTCAACGACACCCCTTTTAATTTCCTATTATCAATAAATGATAAATAATTATCATTTATCAAAATATTAACTCAAGTAAATATTGTTTAGCAAGAATTTTTTTGTCGAATCTTCTGAATTATGTGTATGACATTTCTTAATAATCAATTTCATTAAAGAAAATAGGTTGCTTTTTTACTAGGCTTACTGAGAGATGTATACCAAGATCAAAAAGAAAAAAATCCATTCTAAAAGAATGGATTAAGAAAAAAACACTGTATTTCTTTAAACCGTTAATAATTCTCTAAAAAGCACTTTAATGTATGAACACCAAGTACACAGTCATTTAGTGATGACCATTCTTTGGGATTATGGCTTATGCCATCCTTACTTCGGATAAATAACATTCCAATTGGAATTATTTGTCCAAGTATCATAGCATCGTGGCCAGCACCACTTGGCAGAAAATCTGGTTCTAAACCATTTTCCTTAGCTGACTTTTTAAACTTACTTTTAATTTCATCATTGATTGGTACAGGGTCTTCTTCTAATAACACTTTATATTGCAGGTCCATTCTATACTTCTTAGATATGTGAACTGCAGTATCACATATTAAACTAATTAGCTTATCACGTGAATCTTTATTAATATCACGTATATCAACAAAAAGAGTTACTTCCCCTGGGATCACATTAATACCATTTGGTTTAACGTCTACCTTTCCAATGGTAGCCACGGCTGTGGGACTGACCTCCTGGGGTAAATACGAAACCCTATTAATAAATTCCCCTGCTGCTACTAAAGGATCGTTCCTTAAGAGCATTGGAGTTGTCCCTGCGTGACCGGCATTTCCGGTAAATGTAATTTCTAGCCAACTTGCACCGGCAATTCCATTAACAATTCCAATAGGGATATTTGATTTTTCTAAATAAAGGCCCTGTTCAATATGTACTTCAATAAACGCTTCTATTTCTTTAATATCTCTTTTTGCAGATAAAAATTGGTTGCTATCTAGTCCAACTTGTCTTAATACTTCATCAAATCCTTTACCTTCATCATCAACTAATCTTCTTTGTTCCTCCATATCTACTAAACCAATAAAGGCCCGACTGCCTGTGAATCCATCATTAAACCGCGATCCTTCTTCATCGGAAAAAACTACTACTTCAAAAGGGTAATTTGGTATGTAACCTGTCTCTTTCCAAGCCTCAACTACTTCAAGTGCGGTTAGTACGCCTAATACACCATCAAAGTGTCCGCCATTCGGAACAGTATCAAGGTGAGATCCAGATAACAAGGTTGGTAATGCCTTATTTTTCCCCTCTAACCGTCCAAATACATTACCCGCAGCGTCCCTTCTAATTATTAGACCTGCTTCAGTCATCCATTTTATAGCAAGCTGTTTGGCCTGTTCTTCTTCTTTTGAAAAACCAATTCGATTAGACCCTCCTTCGGGCGTTCTTCCAATTTCTGAAATCATACTCAGACGCTGTGCTAATCGTTCACCGCTGACCCCAGACTTATTTAATATAGTGTCATATTCTTCGGTTAGTTTATAATAAAAATCCGATGCTTTCATTTGTTAACTTTTCTCCTCTCTTTTTATTTTATAATTCATACATTAATTGACTCTGATAATAATTATAAAATTATATCACTTTAGCTTAATCGGGTTTAATAAAATCTTAAAAGATATAAAGTGGCAATAATCCCCGATCTCCACTTGGTCGATCGCGCAAAATGATTGTAAAGTTAATAACATTGGCCGTATCGTATAATAGTCTTAAACTTATAGGATTTTTATAGGTCTAAAGAAACCCTTCCGGCATTTGTTCCGTCTATTTATTAAAATCCACGAGAAAAAAAAGAGGAGATATCCATGCATTATCCGATTGTTATATGTGAAGATGGAACGATACATGCTGTTAGGGATGAAACCAAATGTGTATGCGATAGGGTGTATAGATGTGAAGTTCCTTGTCAACAAAAGGAATTGTATAAGCAAATCTATTTTAGAAATCTCAAATGGATAGACTGCGAGGAATGTAAAAAAGCTCTAAGAGAAAAGTATACTGAGGCCTAATTTTCGGAGGTTCTGAACTGCTCAAAAGATGGCTCGGAACCTGATTCGGAGGGTTCCGAATTAGGTCCGAAAGGGTTTAAATGAGGCCGATGCTTCCACTGTATTTTAAACCTTGGAAGGCTAGGCCGCAGTCTTTTGTTGTCTGGAGATCATTGGCCGTGTCAAAGAAAAGACAGCGCATAGCAATGCGATAATAACGATGCCACTTCCAAACCAAGCGGTGCTTGAAATTGAACCAGTCTGATTTAGTACAAGGCCGCCAATGGCTGATCCAAGTGAAATGCCGATTTGCAAGGCGGAGTTGTTAAAGCTTTGCTGGATGTCGGACGTAGCCGGGTCGGTTTGAATCAAATAGCTTTGCTGCGGCGGTGCCAGGCTCCAGCTCAATGCTCCCCAGACCATCATCATTGGGATAAATAACACAAGGGAAAAGGTTGTTAAGGGCAATAAGCTCAGGACAACTGCAAACGCACTGATGACGATGATGATGCTTTTTTGAGCCCCAATCCAATCGGAAAGGGTTCCGCCGAACGCCCCGCCGCCTACGGCCGCAAGACCAAATGCAAAATAGCAAATACTGATCCATGTTGAATTCAGATGAAGGTTCGTTTCTAAGAATGGTGTGAAATAAGCATAGAGCGTGTAATGCCCTGCCAGCATAAACATCGTAGCCAGATGGGCACTGCCAATTTTTGCGCTGGCTGCTGCTTTCAGCTGCTGTGAAAGAGGAATTGTTCTTTCACCAGGAATACGCTCCAGGAATAGTGAAATAAGCGTCATTGAACCGATTGACAGCACGGCAATTCCAAGGAATAGAATGCGCCAGCCAAATATATTGGAAATCAGGATGCCTAAAGGCACACCTAATACAAGTGATGAACTGATGCCCATATAAATGAGTCCCAAAGCCTTGGCCCGATGAGCTGGAGCTACAACTTTAGCGGCAATAATTAGGGAAAGTACGACAATAAGCGCTGTACTCGCCGCAGTCAATACCCTTGCAATCATCATAAAGGCAAAATTCGGGCTGAAATAAGTCATTAGGTTACCAAGGAAAAACACGAATAGGGAAGCAAGATATAATTTCTTGCGCTCGATTTTGCTCGTTAACACAAGCAAAACAGGCCCGGCAATGGCATAGATAAGCGCGAATACGGTAATCAGCTGTCCGGCAGAGCTTAATGAAATTCCAAAATCATCAGCGATCGTCGGCAAGATCCCGCCTACGATTAACTCAACCAATCCAACTGCAACCGTTGATAACGCAAGTATAAAAACTTTCAGATTCATAGTCTGTTTCATGTCCTTTCTTAGTTGATATAAACAGAATTGGCTTGGAAGGCAAATTTCTTTAGAAATAACAAAAAATCCTGATTACAGTAAACGAAATAAATTCATTTTCTGTAATCAGGATTTTTAAGGTTCCTGGTAGAGACCCTCCAGCCATATTCCAGAGGTTATACAGTAAGTATTTAGTTTCACATTAATTACTTTGACGATTTTACTACGAATAACACTGTCTTTCAAGTGTAAAATCCTTCCCATGCATTTCGTTCTGATCATGAATTCAACAAAAGGAAAAGGAAAAAACTATTAAAATATGTGTATATATTTTTTTATAACTGACAATAATAACTAGTGTATTCCCCCTTTTTAGCCCTTGTACAATTGTGCAAGGGCCCTTTTTTTATAATTTATTTCGAAAAAGCTAAGATCTTGATATGTTTTTAGACTTCCCCTCTTAACTAAAGAGTCCGAGATGAACGTATAAAAAAGATAGGAATGCTTTTTGTTTTTTTATAATAAATAGTGTATTTTCTATATTATAAGGGACATGTCAACCGTCAGTGAATAGGGAAAAATGATTTATGACACATCTGTGAAGTCTATTGTTTTCCTTGCTCAGCCGGTGTATATTAAGAGTGTAGAAAGTTAGTGAATAAATTCACAAACTTTCACCTTAAAAAGCTGGCAGCTAGCAGATTAAATTTTTTTCAAATCATTTGTGAATAAATTCACAATATAGGAGCGATTGATCATGGCAACCTTCTTAAAAGGACCAAAAATGGCTGTCGTTTGGACTGTATTACGGATTTGGTTAGGTATTCAGTGGATTGAAGCTGGTTTTCATAAAATGACAGGCGGATTTGATGCAGGAGGATTCCTGCAAGGAGCGCTAGCCCAGGCTGGCGGGGATCATCCAGCCGTACAAGGCTGGTACGCAGCATTCCTTCAAGGCTTTGCGGTACCAAACGTAGAATTGTTTAATGTACTGATTCCATGGGGCGAATGTCTTGTAGGTCTAGGGTTAATTTTAGGGGCCGCAACCATCCCAGCATTACTAGCAGGCGCATTCATGAACCTTAACTTTTTATTAGCCGGTACAGTAAGCACCAACCCAATTCTCTATACTGCAGCTATCATTCTCTTATTCACAGGTGCAGCTGGCTACTATTACGGAGTCGACCGATTCGCAATCCCTTATGTAAAAGGATTCTTTACCAATCATAAAAATAACAAAAAGCATACCGGCAAGATGGCAAAAGCAACTGCTTAACATAGTTAAAAAATGCAAGGTCTCCCACAATGTATGGAGGCCTTGCATTTTACTATTTTTATAAAAAGGGAAATTATTTCTCCCCACTTAATTTAACTAAAATCTTCGCTTGAGATTTATCCTTAATCAAGGCTTCGAATCCTTTTTCCACAATCTCTTCTAATTCAATATGATCGGTAATGACAGGTGATGGATCAATTTGGCCGCTTGCAATTAATTTGACCGTTGTTTCAAATACGTCTGGCTCATAGGCTAGAGTTGAGGCCAAATGCACACCGCTTGCCGTTAATTGCATTGGTGAGAATTCAATTGGTTTCTCAAAAATAGACACGATGGTGACTACGCCGCGCGCGCGAGTGACCGAAATGGCCTGGTTAAAGGTTGGTGCTACCCCTGCAACCTCGAATGCACGGTCTACTCCGTCAGGATAGATGGATCGAATGTATTCCACTGGATTTTGCTGGCCAGAGTTGATCGCATGTGTTGCGCCAACTTCTTTTGCTTTTTGTAAACGAGTGTCTGATAGGTCAAAAGCAAATATTTCTTTAGCGCCTGCTGCTTTTGCGGCAATAATGGTAAGCAAACCGATAGGCCCTGCACCGAAGACAGCAACGCTTTCACCGAGTTTTAATCCGGACTCTTTAATCCCTTGAACAGCAACCGCTGTCGGTTCAATAAGTGCTGCATATTCTAAGGACATGTCTTCTGGAAGTTTAACCACATTCTTTTGATCAACTACAACAAAATCCGCAAATCCCCCATCAGAATTTAAGCCAACAAAAGCAAAGCCTTTATACATATCAACTAATGGATCTTTATGAGTACCGCTAATAATTAGAGGGTTGACGGCAACCTTGTCGCCAGGTTTGAAACCGCTGACATCAGAGCCAACTTCTTCAACCACACCTGAGAATTCATGTCCCATTGTCAATGGTGCTTGTACCCCTGTTATACGATCTGGTTCGTTTGCTGGGATCGTAATTGGTCCAACGGAATATTCGTGTAAATCACTTCCGCAAATACCTGCCCAAGCGACTTTAATCTTCACTTGATTGCTAGAAACTGCTGAAATTTCACGTTCTTCCACACGAATATCTTTTGCTCCATACCATACTGCTGCTTTCATCTTTAATGCCCCCCACTCTGTATAGTCTATTAAAAAACTTATCTATTAAAAATGTTCTAGCACATGTGTTAACAATTAAATTATCTCGCTAACTTTTTAAAATATCAAACTAAACGATTGCTTCCGAGTGCTTCGGAACTCTTCTTCCGAACGGTTCAGAACCCTTTTGGGGGTACGATAAGGGCGGCAAGTTTCTTGCATGCTTTGCAGCCATTTTTTGTATTGTCGATTCTCTTTACTGAGTGAAGCGACTACTTTTCTTTAGGTGAGGGACCGAAAATGTTATAGTTCGTGTTTGATACCGGATGAGGGCTTGAGGAGGATTGATAGAAAGGTAGATTTAAAATTTGCCTTTTTTATAGAAAAGAATAAACCTTTATCCGAAGAAAGGTTTGTTTATACCTTGAAAAAAAGGAGATCCCCATGTACGGGTTCTCCTTTTAAATATTCGACAGCTTTCCGGAAATCTTTGCACTATAAGCCTTAGTCCATTCTGCCAGTTTTTCTTCATTATCATTCAGGCGATACATCGGCAGATTGATGGCAATGCTCCCGGTGATGTCTCCCTCATATGAAAACACAGGGGCAGCAATGGAGAAAAGATCTGGCGTTGCCTCTGCCTTGCTGGTGGCATATCCCTGTTCTCGGATTCTTCTTAGTTCTAGCTTTAAGATCTCCGGGTCGGTAATGGTGTTTTCAGTAATGGCGGGAAGGCCTGCTTCCTCTATTACTTGATCCACGAATTCATCTTCCATATAAGCCAGCAGCGTCTTTCGTGCTGCCCCGCAGTGCAGATAGCCAACGGTGACCATATCGGAATCATGCTTGATCGGGTGTTTGGCGTCCATGCTTAGCACCTGTACGCCGCGCATCATTTTTTGATCAGGAATCACCAGGCATACGGTTTCCTTTGTAAGATCGTTAAGCTCCTGCAGGACAGGCATGGCAAGCTTTGAGAGCGATGAGTTCTGCCGCATAACTTTGCCGAGGCGCAGGATTTCAAAGCCGAGTGTATAGGTTTTTGTTTGATGATTTTTGTTTAAATACCCCATAGCTTCCAGCGTGTACAGCGTCCGAAAAGCCATGCTTTTTGGGATATTAAGCGCGTTTGAAATTTCGTGTAGCGTATATTCGCTTTTTTCCTCATTAAAAATCGAGAGGATGCGCAGTGCGCGTGCTAATGTGAGAAGCAGATCCGGATCTTTTTGGTCTGTTTCCATCATTCTGCCCCTTTCTTGATAGAAATATACTCTTATTCTAGCAAAAAACTAGACTATCAGGATATTCCTGACAGTCTAGTTAGACAACGCCGCCCTGCCGCATCTGATCCAGCTCTTCTTTTTTAAATCCTAGAGAGGCCAGAATTTCATCCGTATGCTCCCCAAGTAATGGAGGATGAAGACGGACGGTGGCCGGGGTTTCGGATAGTTTCACAGGAAACGCCGGTGTTTTTAAGTCTTTTACTGTCGGGTGATCGATGTCTGTCATCATTCCTCTGGCTAGGGCCTGTGGTGAGGTGAGGACATCACCGACAGAGTTGATCGGCCCGCATGGAACGCCAGCCGCATCAAGTTTCTGGCTGATTTCATCAGTTGTCAGCTCGCTTAGCCGTGCGCTGATGATCGGGATGAGTGTGTCCCGGTGGGCGACGCGGGATTGATTGGTCTCATATTCCTCGACTTCTAATAAATCATCCCAGCCCATGGCTTCACAGGTTTTTACCCACAGCTTGTCATTGCCGGCAGCGAGAATAAAATGTTTATCCTTTGCCTGAAATACCTGATAAGGCGCAAGCGAGTTATGTGCCTGACCCATCGGCTTTGGCGAGGTTCCTGTCGCATAAAAGGCGGTGGCCAGATGGTTTAAAGCCATAATCTGTCCGTCCAATAGGCTGCAGTCTACAAATTGCCCTTTTCCTGTCTGTCCGCGTGCAATGACGGCCGCAAGCACCCCTAGAGCACCAAGGAAGCCAGCGGTCATATCGGCGATTGAGGGCCCGGCTTTATAAGGAATACCGGGTTCCCCTGTTGTGCTCATCAGGCCGGAATACCCTTGAAGCAAAAGATCATAGCCTGCCCTGTATTTTTCCGGTCCCGTGCGGCCAAATCCTGAAACTGATAAATAGATTAACCGGGGGTTGATCTCTTTAAGCGTTTCATAGTCAATCCCGAGCTTTTCTGTGACTCCGGTTCGGAAGCTTTCGATGAAGACATCGGTATCTTTGATCAGATCATAGATAATCTGTTTTCCCTGTTCGCTCTTTAAATTCAGTGTGAGGCTTTTCTTGTTCCGGTTCGAGCTCAGATAATAAACACTTTCGCCGTCCCACTCGGGTGGCTTAAAGCGTCGCGATTCATCGCCAATCCCCGGCTGTTCGACCTTAATTACGTCAGCGCCCAGGTCACCCAGCATTTGCCCGGCGATAGGGCCGGCAAGCGTCCGGGCTAGTTCAAGTACTTTGATCCCTTCTAAGGGAAGGCTCATTGATTTCACTCCCTTATTTTTCTACTTTTGTTTTTTTGGCAAGGAATTCATCTAATCGCTTCTGAGGAATATCTGTGGTGAAGGCAAGGGCAAATTTGTTTACGCTGTCCTGAATGGCTACTTCCAGACTTGAGTTCTGCCATGTTTCGAATAGTTCTTTTTGCTGCTTGATCGTAAAGTATGGCTTATCGATTAATTCCTCCGCGTATTCTTTTGCGGTTGCCCGCACTTGATCCTGCTCGACTACTGCATTCAAAAAGCCAAGCTGGTTCATCCGTTTAACCGAAACAGAATTGCCGGTTAGAAGCATTTCTTTTGCCAGGCTCAGTCCAACATGCTGCTGAAGGAGGACGGAATCGAGCACCGAAGGAATTCCTAAGTTAATCTCAGGCATGGAAAAAACTGCATTAGCTGCAGCCACACGGATGTCGGCGGCCATAGACATTTCAAGGGCTCCGCCAATGCAGTAGCCGTTAATCGCCATCACAACCGGCTGCGGAATCTTGCGGATGAGCTCACAGACTTCCTTAAGCTCAGAGATTAATTCATAGGCATCCTGGGGCGTCAGCCCATTAAATTCATTGACATGCATCCCCGCGGAAAACGCCTTTTCACCGGCCCCTGTAAAAATGACAACCCTGACTGATTCATCTGCGGCAATTTTCTTCAAACGCTGGCTAATCTGCTTTAAATTTTCTCGTGTTAAGCAATTGAGCTTTTCCGGCCGGTTAAAGGTAATCCACTCCACCTGTCCGTCACGTTCAAAAAGCACATAATTTTCTCCCACAATAGTACCTCCTCATATTTAAATTCATTTTAGCGGAACGCTATTCCTATTTATGATTATATAATTCTGACAGCTATAAATGTCAACTAATTTACCGAAAATATAAAATAGTTAATTAATTGATTAGAATTTTAAGAATGATGATTAATCCAAACTAGGAAGGAGGGAGTGTTTTTATATTGGAAGTAATAAATGTTTATTCGAAGAAAGGTTCATTGTGCGCCTTCCGGGTGCTTTTAATAAAAAAAGAGGGCCAAAATGACCCTCTTCATTGCGCTTAACATGATATTCCTCTGCAGGATGCAGCATCAGCTGCCGTCACCTAATAGCACCAATCCTACACCATCCTGACTTTCTTCTTTATCTAAAGTTAATTCTTCCGTTCCTGTCACAGCAGGATCAAAGGCGACTTTAATGCCATTAATCGTTTGAATTCGATCAAACTCCTGTGGTGGCTCTAAAGATAAGGCAATTTGAGGTCCGCTAGCACCCGCCGTGACAGTCAGGCGGATTCCTTCATTGCCTCTTTGTTTGAAAATGTTTTCTAAAAGGTCCTTTGCTTCATTTGTAATTCTCATTTGAGTTAGCCCCCGTGTATCATTTTTCTCGAGAAATTTCTTACTCTCCAGTCTCTGCAAAACGTTTAATTCTTTCGCCAATTTCATCTCGAACACGCTGAAATTCAGACCACTCTTTTCCTGCCGGATCATCAAATCCCCAGTGCTCACGCTTTACATGCGGAGGTGTTACCGGACATTTATCAGCGGCATCCCCGCATAATGTAACGACTAAATCAGCATGGTTTAAGATCTCAGGGTCGATCATATCAGAAGTCTGACTTGAGATATCAATGCCAGCTTCTTCCATGGCTTTGACTGCATTTGGATTTAACCCATGTGCTTCAATCCCGGCACTATGCACATCCCAATCTTCTCCTAAATGCTTTTTCGCCCAACCTTCTGCCATTTGGCTTCTGCAGGAGTTTCCTGTACATAAGAAATAAATAGTTTTTTTAGACATAACTAGTTCTCCTTTTAGTATAGTACTAATGCAATATATAGTCCCAGCAAGGTGATAAATAGAATCGGTATCGTTAAGACGATCCCTGTTTTAAAGTAGGTGCCCCATGAAATCTTAACTCCTTTTTGCGATAAAACATGAAGCCATACCAAGGTTGCTAAGGAACCGATAGGGGTAATTTTCGGACCTAAGTCAGAACCAATGACATTGGCATAAATCAGGGCTTCGCGCACCACGCCGGAAGTCTGCGTCTCGGCAATTGCCAAGGCGTCAATCATGACTGTTGGCATATTGTTCATCATAGATGATAAGAAAGCAGCAATATAACCCATAGCAATCGTTGCAACAAATAGTCCCTGATCGGCAGCCGCTTGGATCATACTTGCCAGCGAATGGGTCAGCCAGGCGTTTCCCAAACCGTACACAACAACATACATGCCAATCGAGAAAAAGACGATATTCCACGGAGCTCCTTTGACCACCGTTCTCGTGTTGACAGCATGGCTTTTTCTTGCCATGAATAAAAAGACAATAGCAACAAGTCCAGCAACCACGGAAACGGGAATATGAATGGCCTCGCTGGAAAAATAACCAATAAGCAAGATTGCTAGAACAAACCAAGAAAGGCGGAACATCTTATCATCCCTAATAGCTTCCACTGGCTTCCTTAATTTAGACAAATCGTACGTTTTCGGGATGTTCTTTCTAAAATAGATTAATAATACCGTAATGGTTGCCAACAGTGAAAACAGGTTCGGCAAAATCATTCTGAACGCATATTCTACAAATCCAATGTCAAAAAAATCGGCTGATACAATATTTACTAAGTTGCTGACCACAAATGGCAATGATGTGGTATCAGCAATAAATCCACTCGCCATAATGAACGGAAAAATCATGGCTTCTTTAAGATTCAAATGGCGAACCATAGCAAGGACGATCGGTGTCAATATAAGTGCTGCTCCGTCATTGGCAAATAGCGCCGCAACAATAGCACCCAATATACTGACATAAACGAACATCCTGATGCCATTGCCCTTGGCAGCCCTTGCCATATGCAGAGCAGCCCATTCAAAAAATCCAGTCTCATCTAATATTAAAGAGATCAAAATCAGGGATACAAAGGTTAAAGTTGCGTTCCATGTAATGTCTATGACTTCTAAGACATCATTAAATCCGACAACCCCCACTAAAAGGGCAAGGAGTGCTCCGCCACAGGCAGACCACCCAATGTTCAGCCCCTTCGGCTGCCAGATGACTAAAATAAGTGTTGCTAAGAAAATGGCTGATGCCAAAATTGCGGTTGTCACTAGATAAACCTCCATTAGTCACAAGAGACGTCATTCTTTAGTGTTAAGTATTGGTGTGAAAGATGCTAAAAGCAAAATTCGGACTAAAGGAATCGCTGTGATTATAATTGAATTTCAGCTTTCACTGATGGTGTGCAGCAAGCGTCAGCTTCGGTTTTGCTGACATCGCTGTCTGCTTTTGTATAAAAGAATTCCCACTCATTTCCGTCAGGATCGGTTACCCAAAATTTATCCTGGACTGCATAGCAGCAGGTTGTATCCATTTCATCGCGGGCAAAGAACCCTTCCTTTTCTAAGCGTTCTTTATGAACTGTGATTTCCTCAGCGGTTTCAACCTGGAACCCGAAATGATTGACCTGATTGCCGCTTACTTCGTCTCGTGCATTAAGGGTAAAGTTAAGTCCTGGTGTTTCTAATAGGAATTTTGCATAGTCCGGTTTCACTTTTACTGGAGATACTCCGAATACCTTTTGGTAAAACTCAATGGATTTTTCTAAATCAGTCACATTAATTCCCACGTGAACATATTTCACTGTGATTCCCCCCTATATGTTATTTAAATCAAAAAAATTGATATATAAAATAAAAAAATTAGCAGCAGCTGCCTCTTCCTGTTTTTCTAAAAATGCAGCATAATTCTTCTGATAACAAATTGTTTACTTCAGCATCATTTAAATCGTAATAGCTCCAAGTACCTTTTGTTTCTTTAGTAATGAGACCGGCATCTAATAAAATCTTTAAATGATAAGAAAGTTTAGACTGGGTCATTTCTAATGCCCCTGTTAAATTACATACACATGTTTTTCCTCTTTGAGTAAGCTCATACATGATTTCCAAACGCTTCTGATCGGCTAAGGCTTTAAACTTTTTCTCATAATCTTGAAACTGTTTTGTCGTCTCAGTCATTTTAGCTTTTCCTTTCATCAACTTTTTTTGATATATAAAGCATACAAAATTATCTATCTTCTTTGCAATATATAAATCAATTTTTTTTGATTAATAGCAGAAACTCCGCTCTATACGATTAAAAAAGCCCATTTCTAATTGAAACAAGCTTGAAAATTTATTTAGACGTATAAATACAAAATCATAAAGTCTACATCATAATAGCGATTGTTTTCTAACCTTAAGCCTCTCTTTTCTGTACCAAAAACTTCAAATCCCAGTGAAGAATAAAGCTTTTTGGCCGGTTCATTTGTTGAAACAACGGCTAAGTACACCTGCTCCAAGCCTTCAATCTCTTTTGCTTTCGTTATCGCTTCATCCATTAAGACTTTGCCAATTCCTAAACTTCTATTAGCAGGCGAAACATACATGGCTCCAATATGTGCCCTATGGCTTAGTTTATATACTTTTTCTTTATATAAAGTAATGATTCCCACCAATTCCCGATCCTCAAAAGCTCCATAGGTAAAAGAATCATTCGATTGCAATCGATCCTTAATGTTATGAATAGTTAGGTCTTTTTCCTCTTCAAAACTGGAGGCGAATGATTCAGGACTATTTTGCAGTGCTTCAAGTCTAAGGCTGCGGTATTTCTCTGCATCTTCTAATGAAGTTAACCTTCTAATTTCCATCGTTTTTCCCCTTTAGTGCTATATCTAAATTAATGAAGTAAATAATTGCAATATCAAAACAATGGCGCGCCATGCGGCTGACCGCACGGCGGCCTTTGTTGCAGTTCTATAAAATATTCTTCGCTCTCATTTCCTCAATTTCTTCTTTTGTGTAGCCGATTTCCGCTAAAACTTCTTCTGTATGCTCGCCGGCTAATGGCGGATGGCGTCTGATATCAACCGGTGTTCTTGAAAGCTTCAAAGGGCTGCCAACAAGACGGACATTGCCTGCAGTTGGGTGCGAGATTTCCTGCACCATGCCGCGCGCACTGACCTGTTCGTCCTGGAAGAGCTGCTCCATGTTGTTGATCGGACCCGCAGGAATGCCATTTGCCCGAAGCAGCTCTAGCCATTCCTTTGTGGTCTTTTGCTGGAATTTTTCCGAAAGAATGCCTTCAAGCATCTCGCGATTCTCCACCCTTTTCGGGTTGGTCGAGAATCTCTCGTCTTCGCAAAGCTCTTGTGTGTCTAATACGTTGCAGAGCTTCTTGAATTGCCCGTCGTTGCCGACTGCGATCACCATTTCTCCGTCAGCTGTCGCAAACGGCTGATAGGGAGCTACATTCGGATGCATGTTTCCTAACCGCTTCGGAACCTTGTTCGAAACCAGATAATTGCTCGCCACATTAATCAGGGTACCGATTTGCGAGTCAAACAGCGAAATATCAATACTTTGCCCCTGATTGGATTGGTTTCTTTCATTCAGAGCTGCGAGCACGCCAATTGCCGCATACAAGCCGGTCACAATATCGGAAATCGCCACGCCGACTTTCATGGGGCCGGATTCCTCGCTGCCATTAATGCTCATCAGTCCGCCCATCGCCTGAATGATATAGTCATAGCCTGGAAGATCTTTATAAGGGCCGGTTTTACCGAATCCCGTAATCGAGCAGCGGATAATCCTTGGATTTAATGATTTCATATAATCATCGTCAAAGCCCCATTTTTCGAGTGTGCCATTTTTGAAGTTTTCCATGACGATGTCTGATTCTTTAATGAGCTTTCTTAGGACGTCTTTTCCTTCCTCAGTCCGCATATTTAACGTAATGGCGCGTTTATTGCGGTTGGCGCATAAATAATATGCGCTTTCTCCGCCCACATTAGGCGGCCCCCAGCTTCTTGTATCATCGCTTCCGCCTGGTGCTTCCACCTTGATAATCTCTGCGCCTAAATCTCCTAGAATCATTGTACAGTAAGGCCCAGCAAGCACCCTTGTTAAATCTAGTATTTTGACTCCATCTAATGCTCCAGCCATTTTTGTCACCTGCTTTAAAATTATGATTTTTCATAAAATATTAAACTTTTCTATCATTATATCAAAAAACAAGAAATTTCAGGTAAAATTGTTATTGGGAAGGGAAAAGACATTCAACGTTGGTTTAAGTAAAGAAAACAACGAAAAAAGAAATAAGTCCATAAAGAAAGATAGGAGGAATTATATGAAACTATTTAGCGCCTTCCTCACTGTTATTGTGCTGGGCTTTGCTGGATTTGTTGCGACCATTATTGCGGTCCTTTCCGGAAATTACGAGTTTTATAACGTTTTTATTCCAGCTGTAACCATAGGGCTGATGATGGCGATTATTCTCGCTATCTATGGCCATATCAAGAAAAAAGGGCCGAAGATTGGAGTCATTGCCTTTTTCTCCTTAGCTGTCGTTTCAGTGATTGCTTATGAAGGCTATCAGGCCTATGTGAGAAGCATCGAGGTTGTAAGCTCGCAGGATGTTGATCTGTCGGAGTATCGCCCGTTTATAGAAAATACGAAAGCTGTCCATTTAGATGAGGCGTCAGCATTTAAAATCGAGGATAATCTTCCAAAGCTGGACGGGGCGACCGCTCTTTATCCGGTTTATGCAGGCTTCGTTCAGGCGGTATATCCAGAAAAGGAGTACCCGCTCTATGACAGTGAGGTGGTCTCCAGCCAAACGAGCTTCGCCTTTGATCGTTTAGTTAATGGCGAGGCCGACATGGTGTTCCTGGCGCATCCGTCAGAAATCCAAATGAACAGTGCCAAGCGCCGTGGGGTCGAGCTTAACTTAACGCCGATTGGAAGAGAAGCGTTTGTATTTTTTGTCCATTCAGACAATCCGGTTGAGACGCTGACGGTTGAACAGATTCAGGGGATCTATTCGGGAGAAATAACCAATTGGAAAGAAGTTGGGGGCAAGGATGAAGAAATCCGCGCGTTCCAGCGCCCTGAAGGCAGCGGCAGCCAGTCCGCTCTAATTAAGATGATGGACGGCAAACCGCTAATGGAACCGCCTGCAAAGGATATCGTCTCTGGGATGGGCGGCATCATCCGCGAAACAACCAACTATCAAAATCGTACAAATGCCATTGGCTATTCATTCAGACATTTCTCGCAGGAGATGGCCGATAACGGAAAGATCAAATACATTGCCATCGAAGGCGTTGCGCCGACAAAGGAAAACATTCAAAACGAGACGTATCCGATTGTTGATCAGTTCTACGCCATCACCACCGGAGGCAGCCAAAACCCGCATATTCAGGACTTTATTGACTGGATGCTGTCTAAGCAAGGACAGGATATTGTAGATCGCAGCGGGTATGTTCCTTTGAAGTAAGAAGGGAATGATGGAAACAACGTTTCTTTGCATAAAGATTTTATTTAAGCAGCTTCGGCATTTTGTCGAAGCTGCTTTTATATTCATTGATTCTTTTCCTTTTGTATCTTTTCCCTGTGTCCTTCATTTTTAATTACCCAATAATAACTCGCTCTTTTGGATAATGATAATTCGGCTCCTTCCCATTCTTGGAAATAATAAATATAAATGAAAGGATTCCAATACGCCCGATAAACATTAACAAAGTAATTATGACTTTTCCAATATCACTTAACTCAGGTGTTATTCCCATCGATAAGCCAGTTGTTCCAAAAGCAGAGCATACTTCAAATAGTATTTCTATTGTTGAAAAAGGCTCTGTTATTTTTAGCAGCACAACAGAGATGAAACAAAGGAAAATTGCTGTCTGCATAATAGCCATTGATCTCTGTATGTCATCAGGATGTATTTCTCGTCTAAAAACCTTTACTGATTTATTTCCTCTTGCAAAGTTATAAATAAATAATAAATTAATAGCAAATGTTGTTGTTCTAACTCCGCCACCGACAGAACTAGGAGAAGCTCCGACAAACATTAAAATACATAATGTAAGAAGTGTTGGTTCAGAAAACTGGCTAATGTCCATGGTAGCCAAACCCCCATTTCTTGTCGTAGCAGATTGAAAGAATGCATAGAAAAAAGACTCGTGCCACGTTTTATTAACGAAAAAATGACCTGCTTCCAATATTAGAATGGCGATGGTGCCAAAAATCATTAATGAAAAGAATGTAACGGTTGTTAATTTTGTATATAAAGAGAAATGGACTGAACTATCTGTTCTTTTATTCTGGATAAAATCTTTTACTTCGATCAGAACAGGAAAACCAATTGCCCCAAGTGTTAGGAGGATAATATTTATCAATTGGACGAAATAATCATTTGCAAAGGGAATGAGGGATTGACCTGTAATATCAAAGCCAGCATTTGTTGTTGCACTGATCGATGCAAAGAACCCTTGTAAATATGCTTCTTGCCAAGTTGGAAAGTACGATAAAAAGTATGTACCCAGAATAATGCCGCCTATTATTTCGATAGCAACTATGATAAATAAGATATTTTTCATAAGCTTAACCAGCCCAGCAAATGTTGATTGGTTTTGGTCTGTCTGAATAAGCTTTCTTTCTTTAAATCCAATTTTTTTTCCTAAGAGTAACCAGACGAAAGTTCCCAATGTCATAATTCCAATGCCGCCGAATTGCATAATAAACATAAGAATAAAGATGCCTGGAGTACTAAATGTGTCAGGAGTTGAAACGACACTGAGTCCCGTAACACTTATTGCACTTACGGATGTAAATAATACATCGATAAATGTCCATTCTACTCCTGGCTTTAGTGCAATGGGCAAGCTTAATAAAACGACAGACACGAATGCTGCAATTAAATAAAAGGTAACGATTAATTGGGAGGGTGCTAGATTTTCGAACTTCATTTTAATAACCCTTAGTTTGGACATTCAGAATAACCCCTTTGAAATGATTTCACCTCTAATTTGTATAATTATTATAGTGCTTTAGTTTTCTTATTCAAATAAAAATACAGATAGGACACAGGGACAGGCTCCCTCACTCAATTTGAATGAGGAATTAATTGATTTAATTAATTTTTATTTTAATTTATTTAATAAAAATGATCACTTTTATTAAATAAATTAAAATAATTGTTTAAAAATAGAAAAATACGGTGTATGATATGGATAAATAAAAGAGAGGAGACCAGTATGGCGTATCCTTTACTTACTAATTGTCCAGTTTGCAGAAATGCACTTAAAATTACTAAGCTACAGTGTAACCATTGTCAGACAACGATAGAAAATGAATTTGAAGTTTCAAGAATAGCGGCTCTCGGGCAAGAACAGCTGCATTTTGTTGAGATTTTTCTTAAATGCCGCGGAAATATCAAAGAGGTTGAGAAGGAGCTCGGAATTTCTTACCCGACTGTCAGAGGAAAATTAGATGAAATTATCTCCACTCTGGGATATTCCTCTCAAAAGAAACCGGAAGTGGATAAGAAAAAAGTTGTATCGTTACTGGAAAAAGGCGAAATTACGGCAGAGGAAGCCATTCAGTTACTAAAAGAGGGGGAAGTATAATGAAGGACGAAATTTCGAGAGTCTTAACACTGGTGGAAGAAGGAAAGATTAATAAGGAAAAAGCAAGTGAATTAATTAGCATTTTACAAGGAAAAGATCAGCCAGAACCAGTGACAATAAAAAAGGAAGTCCCCTATGGAAATAAAATGCTGAAGATTCGTGTGACCTCTGAAAAAGGTGATAACGTAAATGTGAATTTACCAATTAATCTGGTAAAGGCTATTTTAAAAGTGGGTACAAATATTGCAGAAAAAATACCTGAGGCAGAAAAATATGTAAAAGATATTAACGTTGACGTTCTCATTGAGGCTATTGAAAATGAATTGGATGGACAGATTGTTGATATCACCTCAGCCAATGGTGATAAAGTTTTCGTGGTGATTGAGTAGATTATGTTAAGAGTCAGGGTGAAAGTAAAGGATAAACGGTTCTCCATCCCTGTTCCCTATGCGGTTTTAAATTTGGGTAGTTTGATTATTACATCAAAAAGATTTAATCACTTAATAAATAAAGCGATTGAAAAGGATGGCAGCAAATTCATCTTCCCGGAAATTGAAAGAAAGGACCTGAAGCTGCTGCTGCAGGGACTTTCTAAGCACAGTGGAGTTATCCTTGTTGAAACGAAATTGAAGGATGGAACTGAGGTAGAAGTAAAGCTTTAAATAGGGACACGGGGACATTCCCGTGTCCCTTCTTTATAAAGAAGTTTGCTCCCGTAACAAATTGGGGATTTTTTCCGTCTAATGAGTGGAAACTAAAGGAAAAGTCTAGGGGGAACATCGTATGAAGAAATCATTTACTATCGCAGGTACGCTCTTTTTGAGCATGTCTCTGTTTGGCTGTTCAGGCACAACCAGTGCCACCCCGGAACAGCCGTCGGAGCAGGCCTCCGAACAGCCGAAAGAGCCGCCGCAGGAAGCTGTTCAATCCGATAAGGAGCTCGTTACTAAGGTAGTTGAGGCATTTGGCAAAAAGCTGCAAATGGTCTCGCTGCTCGCGCCGAAAGAGGATTTAAAAAAGAATATAACTGAACAGTATGGGGGTCTTGTTTCAGAGCCTCTATTAGAAAAATGGATCGATAATCCGGAAAGCGCCCCAGGACGCCTGACCTCAAGCCCCTGGCCGGACCGAATCGAGGTTCTTTCTGCTGAGAAGGCCACAGATGCGTCTTATATGGTGAAGGGAGAAATTATCGAGATTACAAGTGTAGAGAAGGAAAAGGGCGGTGCTGCGGCCAAGCGCCCGATTGAGCTAACTGTTGAAAGGGTCAATAATAGCTGGCTCATCACTGATGTCACACTTGGCGAGTATGCAACAGACGGCATCCAGTATAGAAATGCAGAATATGGCTTTACATTGGAACTTCCGGAAAGCTGGAAGGGCTATAAGATGATCATGGATAAGTGGGAAGGCATGTCACCGCAGGGCGGTAAGGCGGTTGAAACCGGTCCGCTCATTTCGATCAGGCACCCGCAATGGACCGAGCAGGACCCGCGTCAGGATATCCCGGTTATGGTGTTCACGCACAAGCAGTGGGACGCGATGCAGGCAGATCAATTCCATATCGGGGCAGCACCGATGAATCCTAAAGAACTGGGGCACAGCACAAACTACGTCTTTGCCCTGCCGGCAAGGTATAACTATGCATTCCCGACTGGGTATGAAGAAGTCGAGGAGATATTAAATAGCGGGGCGTTTAAGGTGATAGAAGAAAAATAGAAAAAGCTAGCCCCGTTATCGCATAACAGGGTTGGTCAGCGTAGAGAAAATACGAAGCATCATCGTTTTGGGAGTACGAATCAGCATTTATTCGTACTCCATTTTTGTGTGATTATATTTAGGCTGAAACTATTGCATGGTTGATTACGTACAAAAAGATAAGTATATTACCCGGAGAGGAATGATGATTTATGAGAAAAATATATAGGTCTACAAAAGAAAAGCAATTATCAGGGGTATTAGGCGGCTTAAGTGAAAAGTATAAAATAGATGTTAGCATACTCCGTATACTAACTGTCGTGTCCGGATTTTTTACTGGCGGGGTAACTTGGCTCATTTATATTTTAGCAGCAGTAGTTATGCCAACTGACAAAGAAATCGATTAATCAATAGCAGGGGTTTGCCCTGCAGTACTGTTTTGTATTTTATTTATGCTGATTTGATTTAAACCATCCGAGGGCTTTTCGTTCCATTTCCTGCACAAAGCTCTTTTTCGCCGGACTGTATTCGCTTGTGTGCTCGAAACGCTGAGCCAACTCTTCTTTAAATCGGCTGTACCTGGCTGCTTCTTCCGGGTAGGACCTGAGATAATCGCGAAAAATTAAATGACGCTCGATTTGCGGGTTATCGTGCTGGTAAAAGTGAATGTGATGAGTTCGGTGTTCTCTGCCTTTTCGAAACAGCCTTCTGCCTGCAATCCCCCATTCCCCGGCGACATCATACCCAAGAGATGCCATTCTGCTATTATACGAATCTATCTTAGCGATATCTTTAACGATTACCATCATGTCGATGACAGGCTTTGCCATCATGCCTGGGACGGAGGTACTCCCGAAGTGTTCAAATCGGATGATCTCGCCGCCGAATATGCCTTTCAAAGTGTCAGTCTCAGCTTGATACATACGCGGCCAATCTTCTTTGTAGTCTGTCAGCCTAATTTTCACGCGCAGTTCTCCCTTCACAAATCTTTCCCATCATTTTAACATGAACTTCCAATTAGAATGAGGAATTTCGAGGAAGTGAGGGAATATTTGTATCAAGCAAATTTTAAAGAAATAAACGTTTCTTCTTAAAAAGAACTAAAACTTAATGGACAATCATTTGTATATTGGTAAAAAGATTTGAGGGGGATGCTTGGATGGATGCGGTTTTTAAGACGCAAAAAGGAATATTTAATTATCGGGCTGCCGGCGTCTGGATGGAAAATGGCTATGTACTGTTACATAAACAGGTACAAGATGAGCACTGGACACTTCCTGGGGGCAGAGTTAATCTTATGGAAGATTCAAAGTCAGCTGTCCAAAGAGAAATTCAGGAGGAGCTTGGACAAAAGGTAGAGGTTAATAATCTCCTATGGATCACGGAGAATTTTTTCGTATATAATCAAAGCCCTATTCATGAAGTAGGCTTGTACTATCATATCGAGGCTGCAAACAATGCTTCGTTTTTTAATAAAGACACCTTCTTTGGGCTTGAAGGGGAGAGACTCCTGTATAAATGGTTTCTGATTAATGAACTGGAAGAGATCGAGCTATATCCAGAGTTTCTTAAAGCTGGGCTAAAAAGGCTTCCAGGAACCCCTGAGCACGTAATTATTAAACAAGATTCATAGGAGGCCGTCATGATCCGTGAAAAAATTAATCTAATCTTAGATTCGATGCAGGATCTAAGGACCTAAGGAAATGAAAACAATTATATGTATTCTTTTCTTGTTTTGTTGATTCCTAGATTTAAACCAACGTTGTTGTTTATAAAATTAGCCCAGAAAGATGCAGGCAATTTAAAGGACTTGGAAAAGAAAATGGAGAACAAAGTGAAGGAATGGTTAGATTACACTTAAAAAAGTCTGCTGTTTTAGAAGGGTACTTTTATGTTTAAACCATTCATATAGAGATGGAGGGATATGGTGGGGGAAATAATCTTATCTGTTGTTTTTATGATTCCCGTTTACGGCTTGTTAATTTGGTCTTATTTAGATCCCGAAGAAAGTCTGCTGTTTGGAAAAAGGTGGATGTATAATGAAGAGCCAGAATTATCGGATGAGGCAATCCGTTATACTAAATTTGCATCAATAGTTGCTATGGTGGGTTTCCCCTTCGTTATCATCAGTTTCCTTTTTGAAATTTACCTTCTTCGTTTTTCATTAGTGATTATTCCTTTAGTGATGCTTTTTGGGGCATTTAAAATCTTCGCAGGTAAAAAGGATGCCTGAACAATCGAGGACCTGGAAAAAGGAAGTGAGGAGAGATGATTATAGTTCAATTCCAACCTTTCTTCTTTTCTTTGTATCTTGACTTAAATAAACGTTGTATAAGAAGTGTGAAAATAAGAGCTTAGGGTCACTTCTAAGCTCTATTTTTAGTTAGATATATTTAAATTAAGCCGGCGGTATAACTCCGGACAGAAGCAAAATAAAAAACAACAATCCTATTGCGAAAAAGATGGCTGAGGCTGTAAAAATAGGCCCTCTTCGAAAGACAAATGGCTCCCGTTTCTGAATGATCCCTGTTTGGCCGCTAAGATGAGAGGAATGGAACTCTGAAATTTTCCCGCCGCTGCTGGAGAAATAAAAAGTGCCTGCCGCAAACGCCATCCCTGTAAAGAACATGACCTCAATAAAACGGACTGAGAAGGCTGAAGCGACAAAATAGGTAATGACAACCTCCACCGTCAATGTCAAAAGGATAATGAGCAGATTTTTTAACTGCATAAAATTCCCCCTTTATGTGTTTTTTGATTACAAAAATTTGACCTTCTTATTAATCATTTGAGCATAACTCCATTTTTGTGTTTTGATCTTTCCTTTTGTATATTCTATGGATTCTTCCATATGAGTTGATTAATCCCCTTCAAGATAAATTAAATTTAATTAAAATTGCGCTTTTTATGTATTCGAATTCTGAGTATAACTTTTACAAGTTTGTTGAAGGATTGGTATGATCTTTAAAAGGGGGGAGGAAAATGAAAAATCCTCGGAAGCTTTTAATCGCAATGCTAACAGTAATATTACTTATATTGGTTGCGTATGCAAACTCGTCGGAGAAGTCAAATACGAACCTGAATAACCAGTCATCAAACAGCGGCCCGACTCAAAATGCAAAAGGTGACTCAACAAATAAAGACCGAATAAAGACAGGTAAAACAGAAAACTCTTCAGAAGGTGCCGAAAGTAAAAAGGACGAATATCTCAAGAGACTAAACGAAATGGAAGAAGCAGACAGATACGCAGAAGTTAAAACAACAACGGCAGAAATGATAGAACAAGAGGCGGAAAGATATAAAAAGTGGGATGGGGCATTGAACGAAATTTATGGGATATTGAAAGAACAGCTTAGTACAGAACAGATGGATAAATTAAGAGAAGAACAACGGAACTGGATTAAACAGAGAGATGAAATGGCGAAAGAATCATCACTAAAATATAAGGGCGGTTCAATGGAATCATTAGAATATGTGGCTGCGCAAGCAAGCCTTACACGAGAAAGATGCTATGAGTTGGTTGCAAAATACATAAATTAATATTTCTTGTTTTATTGTTTGGAAGATTTAAAGGAATATTTATTCGTTTATTGAGCCCTTCTTCTTTAAATGTCAACGATACAAAAAGAGAAGTGCTCATTACACTTCTCCATACGGTTGCTGCAGTTTCCGCTATTGTTCAGTTTCTTATGCAAGTACACTTCCTGATAATATAGCTAACCCAATAACCATTATTACTCCAATACCTTTGAAAATAAAACTCATCCGTTCCATAGGCTCCATCATTTTAAATCCCTCCTTTCACTGATTTATTAATTGCATCATAAAGGCTGAAAATGAAATTTTTATGAAAAGCAAAAGAATGGGTTAAAATTTAAATCAACTTTGTTTCTTTTTTCGTTGATTTCTTGATTTAAAGGAATGTTTATTCGTTTATTGAGCTTACTCTATATATAGTTAGTCCAAGCATGTGCAAGTCTCTCTCCATATACTACAAGGGAATCTTTTACTCAAAGATCGAATTAAAATTCACGTGTAAGAGAGGTGATGATTTGTTATGGGAACAAACAAGCAGAATTATACGGTTCTCCGGCATGAAGCTACAATAGACATTTTACAGCCAGGAACAGGCGTATTTACTTATTTTACAGATTTGACTGAAAACCACTATAAGGCATTGATTAGCGTACGCATTGAAGATATAACGGGTGGATCTCCAAACGCTCAACTCATTGTGACGCCACGAATGGGACCTGATACTACTATAAATTTCACTGAGTCAGCTGCTATTCAAATTGAAGATGCTCGAGCTGTCAAGTTAAGTACTTCCAGTCCAGGCATAATTGGAGGGAGTATGAATATTGTAAAAGACTTTTGCATGTGTTGCTCAGACTTGGGTGAAGTTCAAAGACATGAAGAGACATTTTCCTTCAGAGGGTCGGATTTTCTATTTACAGATTTGACTGAAAACCACTATACTGCAATGGTTGTCGTCAGAGGAAGACTGGAGGGAGAAGTTGTTGTAACACCGAGAACGGGAGATCCTGTAACCATTACACTCCCGCCTAATGCAAGAGGCGTCATTCAAATAGAAGATGCTCAATCTTTATCAATTGAAACGAGACCCGCCCGTGAAGAACCTCGAAATACAGTCGAAATCATCAAAGACTTCTGCATTAGCTGTCCTTAATGGACGAGGGGACAGGTCTCTTGTCCTCTTCAATCAAGATCATAGCCCTTCGATGGGGACTCCATAAAATTCAAAAGTCCATTTTTTATTTAATAATCTTCATGTTATTTTTGAAGGGCTGTCCTATGGTTTAAAGTCTATTAATTCCAGGAGCTCGGATGTGTCCCCTTCAAATGTAAGGAAATACGGTCTGTTTTCATCGCTGAAAACCATTAAATATGGCTCTTCTTGGCCGGAAAATATGATTGTTACTTCATCAACTAGGTCTTCAAACCATTGGTTTTTCACCATTTTATGAGGTTCCAAAGGAACTCTGATCATAAATCCTTTATTTGGAATAGGATTGTATTTTACATATACGCCCGATATTCCTTCAAGGAATTTTTCAACCTCTTGTTGCGTCTCCTTACTTGTTGGAGCACCCGCAATCACTTTCCCTTTGCTTATATCGAAAATTTCTATCTTCTGGGCCGATTGAGCAGTGACTGCTGCTGAAATTAATTGGAGCAAAATAAAGCTTATTAATACTTTATTAATCACCGGGATCACCTCAGAGGTATTATTCCCTAAAAATTAGCCTGTATAAGAGAAAGACGCGCTTTTCAAAGAACGGCTGGTTAAGAAAAACTGGCAGTCTATCTGGGATAAGATAAAGGTGCACCACATTTAGTTAGGTTTATTTCTTGTTTCGTTGTTTTCTAGATTTAAAGGAATGTTTATTTGTTTATTTTTTAAAAGCCAACCAAAACAGCCAATTTCTGTTTAGGAAAACGGCTTTACTATGGGATATTTATGGTTTTTCCTTTTTAGATCAGCTGATAATATAACCCGAATTGAGTATCATACCATAAAAGTTTTCCATGCTTTCGTTTCGGGATGCGTGCTTGAAAGCTCCATTCGGGATACTGTTTGATAATCTGCACCTGGTCACCTGTACCAAAGGCAATAAATGAAATATAATGATCCTTTGTCATGGGATGTTCACTTGAAATAAACCATTCCTGGTCAATTTCAGAAATGGCAAGCTTTTCATCTTCTGAAGCCTTTTTCGCGGCTAATGGTTCAAGCTTTCTTCCACAGCAAGATAGGGTGATGTTTCCGGTTGCTAAAGCAATATTATTACATGTTGGACAGACAAAATAATGAGCCTGTTTCATATTTCCTCCTATAAAATCATTCGGCGCTAATTCACCATCTAGCATATTTTCTATATTTACTCCAAGGAGGGATGATAGTTCTGATAAAAGCGTAATATCGGGACAGCCGTACCCACGCTCCCATTTTGAAATCGTCCGATCAGAAATATTCATTCGATCTGCTAATTGTTTCTGTGTTAACCCTTTTTCCTTCCGCAATCTAAAAATTAACTCTCCAATTTTGCGATTATCCATAATTACTCCTCCTGCTCTAGTGACATCATAAATGTTTGAAGGCAACGAAACAACAAACGCTCCGTAGAGTTAATTAGTCGGCGGGAAGAGGAACTTATATATCTTATTTCGTTGGTTGATAGATTCGAAGAAACGTTGTAACCCTTTTGAAAAAGGGGATCATCCCCTATAAACTCCATTAAACTAATACTGCATTCCCTTTAATTCGAGTCCTCGTAATTTTATTTTGATGTGTATATGTTTCAGATATAATCATACTCGGACGTTCCATAGCAATTCCCTGGATCACCTGATAGCTGTTCCAGCCATCGTTTTTGGAATCGAAAATGTTATAGTTCGTTAAATAGGCGCCTAAAGCAGATGCGGCAACACCGGTTGCGGGATCTTCGTTATAGCCTGCTCTATTTGGAAACTGGCGTGCGTGGACACGGTTTTCCTCTTCAACCGCAAAAGGATAGAAGCCTGTAGTATTGTATTCATCACACAGCTGCCAAAGGTATTCGAAATTCGGGTTAAGAGTGTTCAGTGTCTCTACGCTTTTTAATGGAACAATCAATTTATAGCGCGAGGTAGACACGGATTGAATCGGATAATCAGCTAGGTCTGCTGCTTCAATATGGAGGGACTTGCAGATTTCTTCATTTGCAGGATTTACTTTCATAAAAGCCGGACGGAATTGTTCGACGCTAACGTCTATATTGGCTCCATTTGTTTTCCATTCGACTTTCACAGGTCCTAACAGGGTCTCCACCATCATCGGCGAATGTTTAATCATTCCTTGCTCCACTAGAACAGTCGTGCTCCCAATGGTGGCGTGTATGCACATTTCCATCTCATGCAAAGGAACAAAATAACGAAACTTTACATCACAATCGGAACGCGCTGGCTTTAAAACAAAAGCTGTTTCCTGGGCGAACTCCTTTGCCATCTTTTGCATCTCATCGGTTGTAAGATCATCCGCATCTAGCACGACAGGACAAGGATTGCCTCCTCCCTTTCCTATAGAAAACACGGTTGTATGTACGACATCAAAACCCATCTTTACCGCCTCCTTTTATGGAGATTTTATCATTATTGGCTCTGGAAAAGTATCGAATCTTATTAGTGGAGAGAACAAAACTTATCCCTTTTTATATTGCTTGCTTCGTTGTTTTCTATATTCGAAGAAACGTTCCAATAAAGTCCGTATAAAGAATATCGAGTGAAACATAAATTTTAACGATAATATGTATTTGGAGAGGAGGGAAATGAATGTTACCCAAATTCAATCATTTAATGGATTACATCGAAAAATATTTAACGGATTTAGAGCAAATTACGATTGAAGAAAGTTTATGGGCCATTTTCCCTAATCAAGGGCCATTTCCTGCTACACTTCAAGAAACTACCGCAAAAATTTATTCTGAATGGCTGCCTTCTTCAGATTACGAACTGGCAGATCTGCCTGGAATTTCTTACATAAAGTACAATGGGACTTCGGAAAATATGTATAGTGAAATTTGGATGGCAGTAAAGAAAAAAGTTGGCGATTGACACAAATGATGATTATCTGTACAGAAGACTTTCCGAAACCACATATGAATATCAAAGAGGTTGGGGTTCCTCTGATTTTGCCCCCAACCTTTTTTAGCTGCTAATTTTGCGACAGATTTTTCTGAGGGTTTATTGATTTCTACATTCGAAGAAACGTTGGATTCTTCTCTTTTCTCCAAGCTTCTTTTAACTTGGCTCCACATGAACATGAACGTCATAGACTCCGTAATCGTCTTTCATGGTTTTTTCAATGGAGGTTGCGATGTCATGGGCCTTTTTAATATCAAGGGTGGAGTTGACAAGGATGACCACATCAATCACTTCATTGTTTCCGTAGTACCTTCCTTTGATTTCTTTAATCCCTTTAACCCCGTCTACTTTCCTAATAACCTTCTGATAGAGTTCAATCTTTTGTACATCGAATCCATCCGAGAGCTCATAGGAAGCCTGTTTGAAAATCTCCCAAGCTGTTTTACAGATTAATAGTCCGACAACAACGGCTGTCAGCGGATCCAGCCAGGGCATATGCAATTGAGACCCCAATATACCAACCGCTGTTCCGGCACTTACCCACGCATCTGATAGGTTATCCTTCGCATTGGCCATGACAGCTTTGCTGTTAATTTTTTGGGCGAGATTTTTGTTGTATCGATACACAAAATACATTGCGGTAGCGGAAAGTATTCCAATATAAGCCGCTGCAATGTCCGGAGATTCTTTTTCCCCTTGAAAAATCGAGGCCACAGCTGCAGCAAGCACCTCTATGCCGACTGCCAACATAATAAAAGAAGCAATCATGGAAGCAATGGTTTCACTTTTCCAGTGGCCGTACCGATGATTTTTATCAGGCGGCCTTTGCGAAAATTTCAGGCCCACCAATACTGCTATGGATGCCAAAATATCTGTTGAATTATTTAAGCCGTCTGCCTTTAAAGCTTCGGAATCACTCATATAGGCGACAGCAAGCTTGATGATTGAAAGGATTACATACGCGATGATGCTGAAAATTGCTCCCCGTTCTCCCAGCTTAAGGTCATTATATCTTTGTTGCTGTTCCAACACATTTGATCCTCCGTCTAAAATTAGTCCTTGATTAGGATATCAATGAAATAGGGGGTGGGTCTACAGCAACCTTTTTGCCTAGGTTTATATAAGTAGTTTGTCTATAAAAATGTTTCACAAGGGAAAATTAAGAATTTTCACAAGGATAGATAGAAATAAATAAACGTTTCTTCATTGATTTCTAATGACTTTTTAATACTTTTATGAACATTCAAGCAATTGCTTGAACGTTTTTCAAATAAATGACTATACTATATTCAAATGAATATTTGAATGTTTAGCGGGGTGAGAAGATGGTGAGCAAAAAGGATACGTGTGAGGTTTATAGCTTTGATGAGAAAAAGGTGAATCGCGTTCAAGGGGATTTGCAGACAATAGATATATCTAGTGTTGCTCAGTTATTTAAGGCAATTGCAGATGAAAATCGGGCAAAAATTGCCTATGCGCTTTGCCAGGAAGACGAGTTATGTGTATGCGATATCGCTAATATTATCGGGGCGACGGTTGCGAACGCTTCCCATCATTTGCGGACCCTTCATAAGCAGGGGGTTGTCAAGTTTCGCAAGGAAGGGAAACTCGTATTTTATTCGCTTGACGATGAACATATACGACAGCTCATCCTGATTGCGCTTGAGCATATGCAGGAGGTGAGGACCCATGTCTGAATCGGCAGCACAGATGAATGAAAGCAAGATATACCGCGTGCAGGGCTTTTCCTGAGCAAGCTGCGCAAAGACGTTCGAGGAGAACGTGAAGCACCTGGATGGTGTTATGGACGCAAAAGTAAATTTTGGTGCGGCAAAGATTACGGTGACAGGGCAGACATCAATTGAAGCATTGGAAAAAGCCGGCGCTTTTGAAAACCTGAAGCTGCGCGAAGAACACGAAAGGGCGGTCAAACAAGAGCCGTTCTGGAAGCAGAAGGAAAGCATTAAGGTTTACATTTCCGCAGTCCTGCTGGTGATTAGCTGGTTTCTCGGCAAGCAATATGGAGAGGAGCATATCCTGCCGGTAGCGGGCTATGCTGCGGCGATTCTTATTGGCGGATACACGCTCTTTATTAAGGGACTGAAAAACTTATCCCGGCTAAACTTTGATATGAGTACGCTCATGACCATTGCGATTATCGGAGCTGCGGCGATTGGCGAGTGGGGCGAAGGAGCGACTGTTGTCATACTATTTGCGATCAGCGAGGTCCTTGAGCGCTATTCAATGGATAAAGCCCGCCAGTCGATCGAGTCGCTGATGGACATTGCTCCGAAAGAAGCGCTCATCCGCCGGGGCCAGGAAGAAATGGTGGTCCATGTAGATGATATTATGATTGGCGATACGATGATCGTTAAGCCTGGGCAAAAACTGGCCATGGATGGCGTGGTGCGAAAAGGCACCTCGGCCCTTAACCAGGCGGCGATTACCGGAGAAAGTGTTCCAGTTACAAAGACTGCGGGTGATGAAGTCTTTGCGGGGACCATGAATGAAGAAGGCCTGCTTGAGGTTGAAGTCACTAAACGGGTGGAAGATACGACGATTGCAAAAATCATTCATCTGGTCGAAGAGGCGCAGGAAGAACGCGCACCGTCCCAGGCGTTCGTTGATAAATTCGCGAAATACTATACACCGGCGATCATTGCCATTGCCTTCTTGATTGTCATCGTCCCTCCGTTATTTTTCGGCGGGGACTGGAGCAAGTGGATCTATGAGGGGCTCGCTGTATTAGTTGTCGGCTGTCCATGCGCCCTGGTTGTCTCGACGCCAGTTGCGGTCGTAACCGCGATCGGAAACGCTGCGAAGAATGGGGTTCTTATCAAGGGCGGGGTTTATCTAGAAGAAGCAGGCGCGCTGAAGGTCATTGCCTTCGATAAAACTGGAACCTTAACAAAAGGCATTCCTGCGGTCACGGACATTGTCACGTACGGCGGGAATGAAAATGAGCTTTTTGGATTGGTAGCGGCCATTGAAAGAGGGTCGCAGCATCCTTTGGCTTCGGCAATCCTGCGCAAGGCAGATGAAAAGAGGCTGAACTACCATGAGGCGGGTGTTGAGGATTTTCAGTCATTGACAGGTAAAGGTGTTCAGGCGACAGTCAACAATGAAAAGTATTATGTTGGAAGCCCTCATCTTTTTGAGGAATTGCATGGAGGTATTTCTGATGACTGCAGGCAGAGGATTGCAGGCATGCAGACTCAGGGAAAAACCGTGATGGTTCTCGGGACCTCCAAAGAAATTCTCTTGCTGATTGCGGTAGCCGATGAATTGCGTGAGTCCTCTAAAGAAGTCATTTCCAGACTCCATCAGCTGGGCATTGAAAAGACAGTAATGCTTACCGGCGATAATCAAAGGACCGCAGAAGCCATTGGCCATGAGGCCGGCGTTGCCGAGATCAAGGCCGATCTGCTTCCGGCTGATAAGTTAAGCTATATTAAACAGCTTCGCGCTAACCACCAAAGTGTTGCGATGGTAGGCGATGGCGTGAATGATGCACCGGCCCTCGCTGCAGCCACCGTGGGTGTGGCGATGGGCGGTGCGGGCACCGACACTGCCTTAGAAACGGCTGATATTGCGCTTATGTCCGATGACTTAAGCAAGCTGCCTTATACAATCAAGCTAAGCCGTAAAGCATTAGCCATTATTAAGCAAAACATTACTTTTTCGCTGGCGGTTAAATTATTTGCGCTGCTTCTGGTCGTCCCAGGCTGGCTGACCCTGTGGATTGCGATATTTGCTGATATGGGCGCCACTTTAATTGTCACCTTAAATAGCCTGCGTTTACTGAGAGTGAAAGAATAAACTGGGGAGAGCTCCCCGGTTTTTTTAGTATAGAAGGCTATTAGTTGATGCCTTCCGTGATCCTTCTGTTCACCTTCCCGTACATTTATATACAGGATTGTCTATGCTGAATTTGCCGAATCACGAGGCAGATCCAAATGCGATCATGTCAGCAGCAGAAGAACAAATCCAAGAACTCCAAACAAAAATGGAAGAAATTGAAGCAGGACAAAAGATAAAGTCACAGTTTATCGAGGTCAATGAATTAGCCAAGATCACTTTTCAAAACATGCTCGATCAATACCAACTCCAAATTGACTTTTTACAGAAAATAGTTAAGGCAATAAAAGCCTGATGGGACAGGCACCCTGTCCCCATTTTGGTTAAGAAAACAAAATAATCAATATAAAAAAAAGAATGCTTTTTGCCCAGCCGCTGTCTATAAATTAATAGATTTCGTAGTTTTGTCCGGTTTGAGCCCCATCAACGCTTTTTTTATAAGCAAGGGCTACACGACTGGCAGGGACTGCCACAAACCCTTGGAAAAAATCCCCGTATTTATCCCATGATTCCTGTAATACATTAGGGCTCACGCTGTTTATACGAATCCCCCTCGGCATTTCAATCGCTGCTGATTTTACGAATGCTTTGACACCGCCATTTACCATGGCAGCGGAAGCACCCTGACGAATGGGATCATCCATCATAATACCAGTTGTTAAAGTAAAGCTTCCACCGTCATTTACATAGTCCATTCCAAGAAGCACCAAATTAATTTGGCCTTTAAGTTTACTTTCGATTCCTATTTCATTTAATTCTGGTGTTAGTTCCGAAACAGGCGCGAAATGGGCCCTGCCTGCTGCACTAATTACCGCATCAACTTTTCCAGTCTGTCCGTACATTTTTTTTATACTCTCCGCAGAGGTAATATCAACAGCTACATCTAAGCCATTTCGTCCAGCCCGAATAACTTCATGATTTTTTTCTAACTCTTTAACAATTGCTGCTCCAATCGTACCACTTGCTCCAACAACAATTACTTTCAATTTTCAACATCCTTTCCTCTCAACAATCGTGTCCTATTGCTGAATAACCTATTTTCATGTTAATTTTTGAATGTACTTTCCTAATTTTCACTCTATTTTAACATGCGTTTGGAACATAGCGACAGGCCCCTTGCCCTGGTTCAATCCCTTGTAATTTGCACCTCAACAACAAAGGTATATGAGGCATTTCCATTTGGCCACTCAGCCCACACCTCCACAACATATTCTCCTGCTTCTGAGGGCAGCGTTAACTGTTTCTCATCTATGGCCAATTCCTTTCCGCGTGCATCTTCTTTCCATAGATAAGCAGTTAGTTGCGGCTCTGATTTGTCGCTAAATTGTATTTCTGCAGGTGCACCTTGGATAACGGAAATAGGTTTTAATTCCTTTGCAATTTGAAAAGGGGATGCTGCATCCGCAACAGTTGCTGTAGTGGAAAATAGCCCCTTGTGTTCCCAGTGATAGCTTCCCCTTGATAATTTTATCTTTTGGCCGTCAATGGCTCCCGTTGCATTGGGCGGTCCCGTGGCGCCAAGGGGTACCCCTGCACCTGAACAGCCAGAAATGATAAATAAAGCTGCCGCTAGTATGATAAATAAGGCTTTTTTTATGATCAAGGCTAACGCCTCCTTTTTTACTTAGACGATTGCTGCTGGGGAAATGTTCCATTTGCCGGCAAAGGAGGGGAAAAGCTATATATTTGTTGTTTCGTTGTTAACTATATTCGAAGGAACGTTGTTTTATTGTTTTTTTACTAAAAAAGCTGATTTCTATTAAAAAGAAATCAGCTTGCTTATTTTTAAAGAGCCCCGGACTTGCCGCCATCAATATTAACGGATGTTCCTGTTACATAGGAAGCAGCATCCGAAACAAGGAAGCTGATAACTTTAGCAGCTTCATCTGTATCGCCAATGCGTCCAAGAGGAATTTGGTGCTTATCGAGTCTCGAATAGTCATCCCAGCTAAGCTCCGGTGCTTCGCGCTTCCATTTTTTTTCGATCTGATCGCTTCGGATTAATCCGATGCACACCGTGTTCACGCGAATATTGTCCTTGCCAAGGTCTTTGCTCATCGCTTTTGTCAGCGCCATCCCAGCTGCCCGGCTGACACTGGTAGGCAGAGAGGAGGCAGGAGGGGTTTTCGCTATCGCTGCCGTAACATTGACGATGGATCCGCCCCCAGCCTGGCGCATATAAGGAAGCGCATAGCGGGAGCAATGAATTGCCCCAAAAACCTTTAAATTGAAATCTTGCTCCCAAAGGTCGGTGCCCACTTGGTCAAACGGATTTGCGGCAGAGGTTCCTGCGTTATTCACGACAATATCTAAATGCCCAAAATGCTCGGCTGTTTGTGTGACCGCTTTTTGGCATTCCTCTTCCTTCGTAATATCTGCTGAGATATGTAAGACTTCGACACCTGTCTTTTCGAAAATCAGCTTGGCAGCCTCTTTGAGGTTGTCCTCATTTCTGGCACATATGGCTACGTTTGCACCTTCGCTTGCTAACAGCATGGCGGTATGAAGCCCAATCCCTTTGCTGGCTCCGGTTACTAGTGCGACTTTTCCTTTTAATCCTAAATCCATTCAGCATTTCTCCTTTTATAAAAATATGAATGACTCCAACTATATTATACAGTCTATTCTGAAAATTTTCCTGTTATTTACCTTGATAACATCCAATGTTTGATAACTTTATTGTTTTTTTCTTTTCAACCTTCGAAGAAATATTGTTTTATTGTCAATTGTTGGATTAAGCTGACCTGTGCCTCGTTAATCATTTTTATTGGATAAACAGTATTTTTAAGAAACCAAAGGGAAATTTAACTATATTCCATCAGAAATTCAAGTTACTAAAAACACATCAGTTTTAACACTAATAATAAAGGAGAGATAACATGCAAACAATCGCGGGGAAAACGGCGCTAATTACAGGAGCAGGGCGTGGAATAGGGCGGGCTGCAGCCATTGCTTTTGCACAAGAAGGGATTCACGTTGGCCTTGTTGGCCGTACGCTTGAAAATCTACAAAAAGTGGCAGAGGAACTTAAACAGTATGATGTGAAGGTGGCATTCGCTGCGGCAAATGTAGCGGATTTAGACTCTATTACCAAGGCGGTTGAATCCATTCGCAGTGAGCTTGGTCCAATCGATATCCTAGTAAACAATGCAGGAATTTCAAAATTCGGCAGCTTTATGGAGTTAACGCCTGAAGAATGGACCAATATTATCGATGTCAACGTAAAAGGTGTGTACTACACAACACGTTCGGTATTACCAGAAATGATAGAGCGCACCACAGGCGACATCATTAATATTTCCTCAACATCTGGTCAAAAAGGTGCACCAATTACAAGTGCCTACTCGGCTTCTAAGGCTGCAGTGATCGGATTGAGTGAGTCATTAATGCTTGAAGTTCGCAAGAAAAATATCCGCGTGGTAACGTTGACACCAAGTACGGTTGCAACAGATATGGCTGTTGAACTCAACTTAACCGACGGCAATCCAGAAAAAGTGATGCAGCCAGAAGATTTAGCAGAATTCATGGTTGCCCAGCTAAAACTCCATCCTCGTGTGGTATTAAAACAGGCTGGACTTTGGTCGACGAACCCTTAATATTTGGTCCATTTAATAGAAAAGCATCCTCAGTGCATCAAAAAAGCTGATCTCTATGCGAAGAGATCAGCTTCTTATAAGGAATCATTTTTTCACATATTTCATGATCTCTTCAGGATCAAAGCCAAGAACCCAGTGGCCATTGATGTTTGTCTGCGGCACGCCCATCTGTCCGGTTTCCTCGACGAGCTTTTGCCCCGCAACAGGATCTGTCTGCACATTTACTTCTTTATAATTAAGACCTTGAGACTCAAGGAATTGTTTCATCATTGTGCAGTATGGTCAAGTATTGGTTGAATAGACTGTAATCTCATTCATATTGATGCCTCCTCAATTTTTCCTAGCCCTATTGGTTTTCCCTAAAAGCTTTCCCAAAATACAAGGGTCTCAGGTTATTATATTTAAGCCAACGCCGTTCGGATTCTGGCAATTCAAACAGCAATCTTTCACTTTGTCTCTTTATTTTTTAGCAGCCGGTGCATACAGCAACTTTCCATTCATATATTTAAATTGGGACAGCCTGTCATGAAAAAATATATAAATGGGGGTATCATATTGGAAAAAGAACAGGATGCACAGGGCACGCCTCAAAACCAGGTCAAAGTGAACAACAACATTAGTCTTTCTTTTCATTTTGGCGATTCGCTAAACCTATTAGCTCTGCTGGCTGGTGTGTTTTTCATTAAAACCATTTCTAAGCAATACAAAACGAAGAAACTAAAAAAAGATAAACCATAAACCTTGCGAACGGCTTCCTTTACTTTCTGTGTCTTGCGTCTTTTCAAGCAAAAAAGCATCCCGAGTACGAAGGATGCAACGGACGAAGGAAGCGTTTATTCTATTCATCTTTTTTTTCCTTTATTTTTTCGCGGATTGCCTCTAGTTCCTTCAATGACAGCGCCCCAAGAGATTTTTTAATTTCTTCGGCTATCTTCTTTTTGTTGCTTTCGCGGTATTGATCCCACCACTCCCGCAGGCCGTCCGTTTCGTCCAAAAGGGATTCAATATCAAGCTCGTCCAATTCATCATCCGTTAAATATTCCAAAACAGCCCCAAGCATGCGTGTCAGTTTTTTAATTTCATCTTCATTTTTCCGTTCATTTAATGCAACCACATTTGATTCCTTTTCGGGCACCTCATTTTCAGCTGCAGATTTTCGCGGCATCGTAACCCTTCCTTATTGTTTTTCTTTTAGTATGGCTTAAGGTTGGAAAAATTATCTGGGGTTCACGATGCCATAATACACGAGGTCCTCGTACCGATTATCCTTTCTAACATGATCCTTGAGCACGCCTTCTTCTTTCATGCCCAGCTTTTGCAAAACCCTGCCTGAGGCTGGATTGGAAGCAAAGTAACGGGCAAATACTTTATGGTACTGTTTATCGGCAAAAGAAAATTGTACAATTGCCTGCGCTGCCTCTGTGGCATAGCCCTTTCCCCAAAATGCCTCGCCAATCCAATAGGCGATTTCGCCATGATGAAACGCTTGGTTGTTGGATAGCGCGATGGCTCCATATAATTCTCCCGTTTCTTTATCGGTAACCGCGAATTCATAGGATTTATCTGCGTCGAAATTCTTTCGGTGACGCTCCATCCACTTTAAAGCATCCTCTATAGCGTATGGGTAGGGGAGATACAAAGTGCTTTTGTAGATATTATAATTATTGCAAAGCCTAGCAACGTCTGCGGCATCCGATTCTTCAAACAGCCTTAGCACAAGTCTTTGTGTCGTAATGGTTTTATTTTGATGGTCGTAAATCATATGGGATCCTCCTGGCGTGATTGAGTCTTCACTAATCATTCGAGAGATAATAGTGATAACCTTTATTCATCCATTCTCTATTTTAATTGGAGAATGGATTTTTTTCGCGGGCCTGGAATCCTGAATCAACAAACTTAGAGTAATTACCTCCATATGGCAGCTGTTTCAAAATGGTACTTTTTACAATAGCTCCAGTGATAAGTCCGTTTTCTTTCTTTTCCTGTTTTATAAACCTATAATTTAGGTGGAAGGTTTTTTAAAATAATAATTTCGGGAGGTCTTATACATGAGTAAAGTTGCAATTATTACCGGTGCTGGCAGCGGTTTGGGTCAGGCAACCGCCGTTCGTCTAGCGCAAGAGGGCGTTGATATCGTTGTGGTAGATGTTAGCGAAAAGGGTGGAAACGAAACAGTTGAAATGGTGAAAAAACTAGGCGTTGATTCCATTTTTATCAAGGCTGACGTGTCCAAGCATGAGGAAGTAAAAAATTATGTTGATAAAACAGTTGAGCGTTTTGGAAAAATTGATTATTTCTTTAATAATGCCGGTATTTCAGGCAGCGGCTCATTCTTCTTGGATTCCTCCATTGACGAAATCGATAAAATTGTGGGAATCAATTTAATGGGAGCTCTTTATGGCGTTCGTTATGTGGCTGAAATCATGTTAAAGAACGGGGGAGGATCCATCGTAAATACAGCTTCTAGCGCCGGCGTCATTGGCCAGGACTCTGTTGTAACCTATTCTGCTACCAAACATGGGATTGTTGGTTTAACAAAGAGTATGGTGGCTGAATATGCAAAAGACGGATTACGCGTAAATGCGATTGCTCCAGGACCTACTGAAACACCGATGGTTAAAGCTTTCTATGAAGCAAATCCGGAAATGAAAGCAAATGCAACAAGCGGAATCCCGCAAAAACGTTTAGGTACACCGGAAGAAGTGGCTGAACTGGTGACGTTCTTATTAACTTCGAAAGCCCAGTATATCAATGGCGAAGTCATTCGCATTGATGGCGGATTTACGAATACGAAATAATCACATGCCTTGATACATCCGAAGACTTCAGAACCTTTCTTTCGAACCCTTCGAAGCCATAAATATCGGGAGCCGCTAATACTGCGGCTCCCATGATTTTTTCACTACCCGGATCCGGTCTGAGCTGCTTTCCCTTGCTGCATTAAAAATAAAGATACACCGAGCAAAACAAAGAAGCCGCCCGCTATCTGCAAGCTGATGACCGGTTCACCTAAAAGAACGACAGCTAGAATAGTGGCGCCAACCGGTTCACCTAACATCGCCATGGAAACCGTTGTTGTGTTCACATAATTTAACAAGAAGTTAAAGATGACATGAGCAATGGTAGGAAAAATGGCTAATAATATAAAAATTCCCCATTCCCGTGCCTCATAGCCGCCGGCAGGTATACCTGCGAAGAGGTTGTATAGATGCAAGATAAGGGCAGCAAAAAAGAATACACAAAAACTATAGATCCAATGAGAAGTTTGCTTGACCTTATTTTGCCCAATCAATAAATAACAGACAAGGGCGACGACGCTCAGAAACGACAGAAAATCCCCAATTAATACGGACTTACTGCTGAGTGAAACATCCCCCCAGCCAACCATCAAGATTCCTATAATTGAAATCCCAATGGCCAGTATAGTAGACAAGCTCGTTCTTTCTTTATATACGAAAAATCCCCCTAGCAAAGCGATGATCGGCTGCAAGGAAAGGATGATCGTAGAACTGGCAACCGTTGTCAGTTTCAGAGATTCAAACCACAAAGCAAAATGCAGGGCCAAGAAAACACCTGCAATGAATAAAAACAGCCATTCTCGTTTTGACAGCTTCATAAATTCTTTTCTTTTTATGTATACGATGGGCATTAATAAGAGGCATGCCAAATACATTCGATACATGCTTAATATGCTCGATGGCGCTTCCGACCATTTGACAAAGATGGCCGCAAAAGATATCGCGATAATAGAGATGGTTAGCAGTAATCCCACATTTCTTTTCATATTCCCTCCGCCGATCGTCATAGAATCTCTTTAAAAAGTGTATAGATTGATAGAGAAAAGAGCAAAGAAAAACCCGCATGGGCGGGCTTTCTTTACTCCTCAGTCTACTGGAAGCTGCATGGCGATGATAAACCAATTGGCCGCATTTTTAGTGCCAATTTGGAAAAATAATGCCATGATTTCTTCATCATTGAAGTGTGCTTTTACCTTTTGATATAACTCTTCAGGCAACTGGCCATGATACGCCATAATATGGTCGGTCAATTCCAGTGCAACCTTTTCCCGTTCGGTTAATTGCTCATCCAGAGCAACATATTGAACACCTTGTCAGTAATCGCAATGATTATTGGACGCACTCCGCAAACGAATGCGTTCCATCAATTCCGGCTCCAAAATGCCCTTTAAGGCCTCGTCCATCTGCGAAACAGCTGCCTGGATTTTTGGAGTATTTGCCAAAGCCTGCTGGAAAGGCCTTCCTTCAATTGGCAGTAAAGGATATCTTGACATTTTTCTCATCTCCCGCCTAATTTTGTGATAAGGCATCATCTTCATATATATTCAACAATCCGCTAGCAAATCCCTTTATTTGGGACACGGGAGTGGACAGGGGGACAGGCACCGTGTCCCGTGTTAAACTAGAAAAAATAGAATAAATGGAAATAATCAGGAAATGGGGATTAGGTATGGAAGATGTAATAGTAGCCATCCATGATTTGAAAAAAAGTTACGGTTCAAAAGCTGTCCTGAATGGGGTGTCTCTTCAAGTGAAAAGGGGAGAGATCATTGGTTATATTGGGCCAAACGGGGCTGGGAAGAGCACAACCGTAAAAATCCTGCTTGGCATTGAAGAGGGCTATTCCGGCAAGGTTGAAATCTTCGGTCATGATATTTCGGATGGGAATATCGAGTATAAAAGAAAAATTGGCTATGTGCCAGAGATTGCTGAAATATACGATAATTTAACTGGCCATGAATATTTAACTTTTATTGGTGAATTATATGGTCTCGATTTTGACCTAGCGGAATCGAAAGCCAAAAGCCTTATGGAGTTATTTGGTATCGGAGAAGTCTATCATTCCCGCATTGCTTCATACTCGAAAGGAATGCGGCAAAAGCTGTTAATTATCTCAAGCTTATTGCATAATCCGGAACTTTTGTTTTTTGATGAACCGATCAACGGGCTTGATGCCAACAGCGTGATGGTTTTCAAAGAAATTATGGCCCAGCTTGCTGCTCATGGAAAAACAATTTTTTACTCTTCTCATATTATGGACGTGGTCGAAAAAATAAGCAGCCGCATCATTCTTCTGCATGACGGAAAAGTTGCTGCAGACGGTACGATACAAGAGCTTAAACAGCAAAATACCGAAGGCTCACTTGAACAGATCTTTAATCAGCTCACTGGTTTTAGTGAACATAAAGAAATTGGTGCAAGATTTGTGTCTGTCGTAAGGGAGATGTGAGGATGCAGGACTTTCGGGCACTTAAATTATTAGATCGGTTAGAAAAAATGTTTAGCGGCTTAGGCGTAGATTACAAGATCATGAGAAGCATTCTGCAAATAAAGCTGACGATGGACGGCCGGCGAGTTCCAACTATTTTCACGCAGTATGCAAATAAAAAAGGGAAGGAAACAAGCAATCAGTATATAAAATCATTATGGATTTATGTGTTATTCAGCCTGTTTATGATCCCATTTGTCCTGATGGGAGAAAATTATCTTTTTCAGACAAGTCTCTTCTATGGAATTTTTACCTTTTTTGTTATGACATCCATGATTTCCGATTTTTCTTCTGTATTGCTGGATATCCGTGACCGCAATATTTTGTTTCCAAAGCCCGTTGATAGAAGAACCATCAGCGTCGCAAAAATGGTCCATATCGTTATTTATCTTTCCTTTCTTACGATTGCACTTACTGGGATTCCTTTGATTGTTGGGCTTTTCAAAAATGGAATTCTTTTTCTCCTTATTTCGGTTGTACATATCATTCTTATTGACCTTTTTATTGTCGTTTTAACAGCGTTAATATATTTGTTTATTTTGCGGTTTTTTGATGGGGAAAAATTAAAGGATATCATTAACTATATCCAAATAGGCTTATCGCTCGCGATTATGGTCGGGTATCAGCTGCTAGTTCGTTCCTTTGAGCTGATTGACTTAGCCGTATCTTTTGATGTGCAATGGTGGCAGCTCTTTATTTTTCCCATGTGGTATGGGGCCAACATGGAAATGTTGATGAATGGTGACTTTCAGCCGTTTTATCTTTTATTCTCAGCTTTAGGAGTATTAGCTCCTCTTGTATCCTTTGGGATCTATATGAAATTGACTCCCGTTTTTGAACAAAACCTGCAAAAGCTTGCTTATCATGGCAAGGCCAAAGAAAAAAGACACAGTAAGCTGGGACAAACGCTTCTTAATTGCATTTGCCGTTCGCATGAAGAAAGAACCTTTTTCCGGTTTTCTAGCTTGATGATGAAAAATGAACGGGATTTTAAATTGAAGGTTTACCCATCATTGGGGTTTTCAGTTGTGATTCCTTTTATTTTTATCATGAATAGCCTGCAGAATGATTTTTCTCGTTTATCGGCCAGCAAAGCGTATCTATCAATTTACTTTAGCTTGATCATCATCCCGACGATTATGATACTCCTAAAATTTTCAGGAAAGTATAAAGGAGCCTGGATTTATAAGGTTGTCCCAATGAAGCAGCTGAAGCCGATGTTCAGCGGTACGATCAAGGCGTTTATTATTAATTTATATTTACCAGTTTACTTGCTTTTAAGTGTCCTATTTATTGTCCTGTTTGGTGTGAGAGTTCTGCCGGATCTAATCGTGGTTTTTCTAACTGCCTGTACGTATGCGGTTATTTGTTTTACGATTATAAAAAAGGCGATTCCTTTTTCGGAGGCCTTTGATCAGTACAATCAAGGCGGAAACGGAGTAATCGTTTTTGGTTTAATGCTGTTCGTTGCATTATTTGCAGGGCTGCATTTTGCCTTTACCTTGTTTACTTATGGAATTTATATCTATATAGGGATTGTAGTGATTTGCCTAGGCACCATTTGGAAATTAGCTTTTAATCTTACGTGGGAAAAGATTTACCGATGATTTAGGGGGGACACGGTGCCCCGTGTCCCTGAAGCAGAAGATCAAAATATTAAAAAGCCAAAGTTCCAAAGTTTTAAAAGGATCAGAGTACTAATATATTTATATGCATCTAGTTTCATAATCTTTGTAAGCAGGTTCTGAATGTTAATCATCCGCCTGAAAAATCAGGCGCTAGTACACCACTACTATTGTATCCATAGTTTAAATAACCCTTCGGTTACTCCTAAGTTGTACATATAATAAATCCCAAATACCGTACTAATGACTCCGGTAATCTGGGTAAGCATTTTATTCATGCTCAGCTTTTTGGCACTAAAAACAAATGGTATCCCAATAACTGTTGTAAACAAAAGCATTCCAAGGACCGTTCCCGCGCCAAATATAAAGATATAGACAGCAGCTTCCCATGGACTATTCACTGTGCTCATAGTTAATAGAACCATAGCGCCACTTCCGGCTAGACCATGAATAAAGCCAATCAACATGGATTTTAAATATGAGACGTTTTTGTGTTGGTGATTGTGCTTATGTATTTTTCCATCATGTGTGTGCTGATGCATACGGATTTTTTTAAGAGAAAGGATAGTCGCAATACCAAGATAAACCAGCATGATCCCTACTAAAAATTCTAAGGACATAGCCCATTTCTCTGGTATCTCGCCTTTCATAAAAATAAGAATAATACCGACAAGAAATAATGTTGCCGTATGGCCAATGCCCCAAAACACCCCGGCTAATGAGGACCGCAATAATTTTTTGCTTTGGCTAGCAATAGTAGATACAGCAATGACGTGGTCTGGTTCAATTGCATGCTTGATACCAAGAACAAATCCTAAAGCTAGAATAGATAAAAAACTTATTTCCATTCCTATATCCCCCTTTTATAGTGTGATAACAAATTATAAATACATATTTATCATTCTCTTCACCAACTACTTACTGGCGTTACCTGGAGGGGACACGGGGACAGGCACCTTGTCCACAAAAAAGGAAGGCGGGACACGGTCCCTCTGTCCCACCCCTATGTCATTTTCTATGATATTACGAAACATGGTTAATCAAAATTTGCTTGTATCCTCCACTTTTATGGAAGAAACCTCTCCACACTCTTTGCAAAATGTGTAAATCAGAGAAGAACCTGTACTAAACATCTTATCTATAGGCATAATCTTTGCATGACCATTGCTGATTTTTCCTTTAGCAAATAAATGACTGCCGCAAGCCTTACAAGACTCTTGGTTATTAAAGCTCATATTAACACCTCATAGTCTTTAGGGTTTGCTTTATGTTAATAATATTACCAATTTTCTAACAAAATACCAAGAAGCTGTATTGAGCTGGAGTCATCTTATTTTAATCCCCATTGGTATCGCTGGTGATTATACTCTTTCATACAGTTCTTTTATTATAAACGGGTTCTTAAATTAAAGACATAACAAAACCCGAATAATGTCCTCTTTTTAAGAGTGTCCATTATTCGGGCCATAGTTCATTGTTGAAGGTACCCCAATGAGGATCCAGGGCAGATCCTTTTTCCCGTTTTTATTGGTTAAATTGACCACGCTGACGAAGTAATTCGCGATTCAAATTAGGATCCACCTCAAAAGCAGCGCGTCCGTGAAGCCAGAAGATATTATTGACTACAACTAAATCGCCAACCGGAAGCTCAAGCTCTACCACACTCTCATCATTTTCCATTGATTGCGAGAGATCACGCAAATATTTCGCTTCTTCAATGTTTTCCGGATAAACAAACTGGTCGATGAAACACATACCCGGCTTGTTATGATAGTTAAAAAAGGTGGAACGTTGAATCTCTTGATCTACATTCTTGCTTGAAGGTGCTTTATAGGTGAATTTATGGCTGGCTAATGGATGGTTGGCAAACTTATCAAGCTCTTTCCAATCATCAAGGTGCAATAAACGTGATTCACCGCCGCGTGCATTTTCTTCTACCATCTTCATCATTAACAGCCAATCCGTTGGCTCCGTTACAAACGTGCCATCCGTATGGAATGTAAATAGACGGTATGCTTGGCGAAGATAGGAATCGCTGTTATCTGTATGTTTAACATTAAAGCACGCATAATATTTTCCTGACATCGCATCAAAGTTTGATGTACCGAGCAGATAAGCAATCGCCGTTGAGAATATAACGTATTCATCTGTATCCTGCGTAACACCTTTTAAGCCAATCGTAAATCCTCCAGATTCACGATCATGAACAATATTTCGGAGCAATTCCCCAAACTCTTCACCCACTTGATCCAGCAGAAGGGAAGCGACAATCAGACGGGCATATGGTGTGTATTCTAAATGCTGAACCGAGCAGTTTTCTTGTTTAACAGCCTCTAAAAATCCTTGAATAGCGTTTTCTGATAGTTCAATATGGTACAATCTATCTGTTTGCGGATGAATGTTAACCTCGTACATAGCTGTTTTTGTTTCAAACTTTCCTTTTTGCATTTCTAAAATAGTCATCTTAAAATTCCTCCCGTTGTGTTTAATTTTAAGTAAAAATATGGAAATTAGTGAAATATAAAAAGCCAGCTGCACAACTTTCCCTATGATCTAGGGATTCAGATGTACAACTGGCTTACATACACTTCGCTGCTCTATGTAAATAGAGTCATAGTGAATGGACAGTTTATGATTATTTATATTCCGTATTTCTAAGTGTTTCCAAGTATTTATAATCTATCTGCGATTCTGAAAGGGTACTTTTCAAAAGGCAGGAGTATTATAAATATTCAATTAATTAGTATGATACTGCCTTCAAATGAATCTGTCAATACTTTTTAAAGATTTTTACCTTATTAAACTTAACGCCTGTTTTCAGTGTGAATTTGATGGAAATGGAGGTCAAGATCCTTTAATGCCGCAATGAGGGCATTTGTTGCCTTGCCGCGATAATAGGTTTGTATCTCTTTTATTGCATCATCCACACCGTCTTTTAAACTGGTACCTCTTAATATGCGTCCAATAAATTCGCGGCCATGTTCTGTAGCTAAGGTACACGATGCTTCTAATATTACACCATATTTCATATCAACTTCTGCCGTAATCGTTAATGTTTCAAAGACATTCTTTGCTGCCATTCCTTGTGGCAGACGAGAGTGGCCTGCAATAAAAATTGTTTTTCCATTAAACATTTATAGATCTACCTCTTCCAAGAAATTTTTAAATCGATGTGGCTTCTTTTAAGTTTAACGGTTCTGGTATTCTATTAACAACTTCAAAGTAGCTGTGACAGCATAAGATTCTATTCTTACAAAGTTGTTTGATAAATGCGGGAACTGGCTCCCCAGGGGTGGTAGCCTGTGCCAATGTTTTCAAAGCCATATTTTTCGTAGTAGCCGATGTGATCGGTGCAGAGATAGAGATGAGCAAAGCCGCCTTTTTTGGCGTCTTCCTTTGCCTTTTCGAGTAAAACAGCACCATAGGCATGGCCTCTGTGTTCCTCCTCGATATATATCGAGCTCACCCAAGGATAAAGGTCCATGCGGCTGATAAAATCATTGGTGATCAGGCCGGCACAGCCGATGATTGCCTCTCCGTCGGTTAATAAATACCATTGCGGCAATGGCTGGGGAGATTCAAGGCAGGAGGTAATGCAGTCTTTATACACCATCTTGTTTTGTTCACTTGCCCATTTACTTTGGAAATACCGGATTGCCCGGTCCGTCCATTCGGGGCTTTCTTTTACGGAAATGATTTTCATTTTTTGCTCCTCTGACTATTCATTAATGAAACAGACGAAATATCCAGGCGATGGCATACATGGGTACGCCGACAATTAGCATCCCAGCCAAAATGTAGCTGAAGCCTTTGAGCACAGCCTTAAGAATATCATAAACAGCCCCAGCCAGGTCGTCCACAAAACTCCTCAATGTAAATCCCTCATTTCTGAATAACGTTACGCATGAGTCTTGATCAAGCGCTATTTTTCTTCGAATGAATATACTTCTGTGTCAGCATTCCCGCATTATACACGGAAAAAATCATCGCCAGGAACAGGCAAAGGCGGGGGAAATCGAATTCTCCTCCACCCGAAAGCTCTGTATAGCTGAAAGAATGATAGATAAATGCAATGGCTACAAAAATGGATAAGATCCATTGTGCTTTTAAGGACCTAATCATGGCAATCCTCCAAAATCATTTAATTTCTCCTTATATGTCAGACGATTAACTTCCGGAAAGGTTCCATTAAATTTAATGATATACTAAAAAAGAATGCTCACTGATAAAAAATATTCCAATCCTTTAAAATTGTTTATTTATTTTTAAAAGTGTAATATAATAAATTCACAAGTCTAACTGCATTAATATATAGTATTATCAACTTAAACATATGAGGTAATGCTGCAAAATTACCAAAAATTGATATTTCAGGAAAATTATTACTGAGAAATATAATTTTTAAGATTGTTTATATAAATCTTTCAGAAATGTATTTTTAAATAAAAATACATTCATATAATTGCGGATGATTATATTGGGAGAGAGCAAGGACTATCGCCACCGAAGGAGCAAGTTCCAAAAAATCCATTGGAATAAATCTCTCAGGTAAAAGGACCAATATAGGACGCTGCTCTGGAGAGCGCAATACATTGCCACCAAAGAGGACCCATCATATTTTTTGGGAGAAACTTTCAGGTAAAAGGACAGAGAAGGAAACATTAGACTTCTTCTGTCCTTTTTTGTTTTTTAAAAAAACAGAAGAGGGGAATTGTATGCAGGAACAAACATTAGAAAGAGGTCTAAGCAACAGACACGTACAGCTCATTGCTATTGGCGGCGCAATCGGAACAGGGTTATTTCTTGGAGCAGGTAAATCAATTCATTTAGCAGGACCATCGATTTTGTTTGCCTACATAATTACAGGCCTTATTTGTTTTTTAATCATGCGGGCCCTCGGGGAACTGCTCTTATCCAATTTGAACTATCACTCTTTTGTTGATTTTGTTAGAGATTATTTGGGAGATATGCCAGCGTTTATAACCGGCTGGACCTACTGGTTCTGCTGGGTATCCATCGCCATGGCTGACTTAACTGCCGTGGGCCTCTATACCCAGTATTGGTTTCCAAACGTACCGCAGTGGATGCCGGGATTAATTGCGCTTGTCATTTTGTTATGTATGAACCTAGCCACTGTCAAACTTTTTGGCGAAATGGAGTTCTGGTTCGCACTGATTAAAGTTATCGCTATTCTAGCACTGATTATTATTGGTATTATTATGATTATTAAGGGCTCCACAACAGATTCAGGGGCAGCTAGCTTTACAAATCTGTGGGGCCATGACGGCATGTTTCCAAATGGAATCAATGGCTTTATTCTCTCATTCCAGATGGTCGTATTTGCGTTTGTAGGGATCGAGCTTGTCGGACTGACAGCTGGTGAAACGGCAAATCCGGAAAAAGTGCTTCCTAAAGCCATTAATAGTATTCCTATTCGGATTATTATCTTTTATATTGGCGCACTTGCTGTCATTATGAGTGTTTATCCATGGGACGCAATCAACCCGTCGAAAAGCCCCTTCGTCCAGGTCTTCGTGGCCGTCGGGATCGCTGCAGCTGCGGGGATCGTCAATTTTGTCGTCCTCACATCCGCAGCTTCGGCATGCAACAGCGCCATTTTCAGTACAAGCCGAATGGTGTATTCACTTGGAAAAGAGAAAAATGCCCCTGAGAAACTGGGCAAACTAAATGCCCGAAAAGTACCTACTAATGCATTATTCTTTTCAACGGCAGTCATTTTAATCTCAGTTGCCTTGAACTACGTGATGCCAGAAGGGGTATTCACACTGATTACCAGTATTTCTACCGTATGCTTCATCTTTATTTGGGGGATTACGGTCATCAGTCATTTGAAATACCGCAAAACAAGGCCTGATCTGGCAAAAACAAATAAGTTTAAAATGCCGCTTTATCCACTTTCCAATTACTTAATCCTTGCATTCCTGGCATTTGTTCTTGTTGTCCTTGCGATTGCAGAGGATACTCGTGTTGCCTTATTTGTCACACCTGTTTGGTTTATTATGCTGATTGCCATTTATAAGACGCGGAAAACAGATGTGAATCAGGAAGAACAGGCAAATCAGGAAACAATCGTGGAAAATTAGGAGGAAAGGAAAGAAATAGTCAGCGGGCAGTAAATGATAAAACCAATGAAATTTTAAAGGCATTCAGGGAAAACAACCCTGAATGCCTTTTTCGCTTTTATTTAGAGTGAATCTCCTGGACGCGTCCTATCTGCCCATCTGTTAGCCTGACTTTAATACCGTGGGGATGGCTGGCTGATTTGGTGAGAATATCTTTTACAATGCCCCTGGTCAGCTTTCCCGTTCTCTGATCCTTTTTTAAAACAATATCAACGGTCAAGCCCGGTGATATGTCTTTCCGATTCTGTCCGTTCATTAGACACCCATTTTTCTGCGGGTATTGCTTGGTTTCTTCGTTTGCTGGCTTTTCATTTTTTTGGCTGAAAGATCAGCGTTATTTCTTCCTTTTCCAGAAGAGGATTGATTCTTTTTGCTTTCAAGCTGCTGCTTCATTGCTTCTTTTAGGCTGATCTTTTTTTTCGGTGCTTCGGATTGCTGATTCTCTGTCATAGGGAATTCTCCTTTATTGATATGATAGTTAATCCAGTATAATCTATTTTTGCTTATTTATAAAAGAGCAAAGAATTAAACTGTCAAAAGGGAGCCACCGATAGAAGCTAAGACAGATAATTGTAATCCATACAATTTTGGGATTCATTGTATGGATTTTTTGTGATAAGTTTATATAAATTTCAACTATTCAGGAAGTGAACAACATGGAAAATAAGAATAAGATGGGGACGGCCTTGCGTGCAGCTTTTCCGTTTACGGTCCCGATTTTTGCAGGATTTTTATTCCTGGGAATCGCCTATGGAATCTATATGAATTCACTAGGATTCAGCGCTATTTATCCGATTTTGATGAGCCTGGTCATATTTGCCGGTTCCATGGAGTTTGTTGCAGCGAACTTATTACTTGTCTCCTTTAATCCGATGAACGCGCTGTTTCTAACGTTAATGGTGAATGCCCGGCATTTGTTTTACGGCATTTCCATGCTAGATAAGTACAGGGGTACCGGAAAGAAAAAGTACTATTTGATTTTCGGCATGTGCGATGAGTCTTTTTCAATCAATAGTACGGTTAATGTACCAAAGGGTGTAGATAAGGGCTGGTTCATGTTCTTCGTAACACTGCTCAATCAGTGCTATTGGGTTTTAGGATCAGCGATTGGCGGCCTATTCGGATCTTTTATCAAGTTCAATACAGAGGGGTTAGAGTTTGTCATGACAGCACTCTTTGTCGTCATATTCATCGAACAGTGGATGAAAGTGAAGAAGCACCAAAGCGCGCTGGCAGGTCTTGGCCTTTCCGCTGTCTGTCTGATCATTTTTGGCGGGGATCAGTTTATTATTCCCTCGATGATCGCCATTCTAGGAGTGCTCACATTGCTTAGAAAACCATTGGAGAAAGTAGAGGTTCATGCCGCATGACAATGAATGTAGCGCAGCAGGTTATTACAATTGCCATGGTGGTTTTAGGCACTATGCTTACAAGGTTTCTCCCGTTTTTTGTATTTCCATCAGGCAGGCCGACACCGCATTATATACAGTATCTTGGCAGGGTGCTGCCGCCGGCGGTTATTGGCCTGCTGGTTATTTACTGCTTTAAGGATGTAAGTTTTCTGTCAGGAAGCCGCGGGGTCCCTGAACTTATAGGGGTAGCTGTTACTGCCCTGCTTCATTTTTGGAAGAAAAACATGCTTCTATCTATAGCAGGTGGAACGATTGTGTACATGATTTTGGTTCAAATGGTTTTTTAAATATTGAAGCTGCCAATGGGGGCTTGCAGAAAGGATCAGTATTTTATACCGCATAGTAATTAAAGATCTTAAAATCAGATAATATGAAAACAAAAAAGCTTGGTATGAGACACCAAGCTTTAACTAAAACAGACTTTTAAGAAGAAAAGTGCTTACACCCAATCATATAAAGAATATAAATAATGACTGCACATAATACGGCATACGGGGGTTTAAACCACTTTGTCAGTATATAAATACAGCTGATAAAAATGAATACCCCAAAAGCACCGAATATAGCATTTTTCTGTGTGATTCGAAAATCTCCAATGCTCATATTGTGTATTTGCAAGTTTATATTAATTAATGTCATTATGGGGAGCAAAGTGATGATGCCAGACAAAAATAAATACTTAGATTTACTTAACATCGAGGCAGATACCAAAATGGTTCCGCCAATAATAAATTGTAAAATATAACCCACAATATTTGCGCCTCACTGTATAACAAGCTGTAAAATAATAATCCTATCTTTTTATACTGTAATTATTTTTATTTGTAAAGAGCAAAGAGGGTAAAGAGTGCGATAGTTAAGAAGGATCTAAAACTTATAGAAAACAGCCTGGGAGGAATCCAGGCTGTTTTCCTAAATGTCAAAGGCCCACTGAAACCTTTTTTTGTTTCTCTTCGTATTTATATACAAATCACTGTGTTTCGGGGAGGAGAATAAATATGTCCGAAAAAGGATGTATCAAATGCGGAAGTACCAATGCTGGACAAAAGGAAGTGGCAATGACGGGAACAGGCCTGTCTAAAATCTTTGATGTCCAGCATAATACGTTTATTGTGGTTTATTGCAAAAAATGCGGTTACTCCGAGTTCTATAATAAGGAATCTTCTAAAGCATCAAACATTCTGGATTTATTCTTTGGATCCTAGATTCGAATTAAAATTTTTCCCGAATTATACTAGCCCAAGCAAGAGATAAATTGCCGTTCCCCAGATAAAAAGGGCGGAGAATTTGTTGAATACTTTCATTAATCCGCCCTTTCCATCCAATTTCTTCATGACTGCACCTGACAGTGTTAATCCAAAGAACCAGATCCAGGATACAGCGATGCAGGCAAAGGTAAATAAGGCCTGTTCGGTTCCTGCATACTTTAGGGCGCTTGTTCCAATCACGCCAACAATATCTAAGATGGCATGGGGATTCAAAAATGAAACGGATAAGGCAAAGATGATTTGCTTGCGGATGGGCAGTGCTTTATTCGTTTCTGCTGCAGCTGGTTCCGACCGCCAAATTGCATATCCCATATATAGCAAAAAGATCATCCCGCCAATAATTAGCCCAAGCCGCAGCCACTCAAATTGCAGAACAATGACAGATAATCCAAATATAGCAAAAAGAATTAATAGGGTATCGCACATTGCCGCTGTTATTGTCGCAGGGAAGGCCCGAAGCAGGTTGGGCTGGGTGGCGCCTTGTGAAAAAACAAATACATTCTGCACGCCTAAAGGTAAAATGAGGCCGAATGCTAGAATGATTCCATGAAGTATCGCTTCCATCTGATCAACTCCCTTTAATAAACTAGCATACTATAATACAACTAAAAGGAAACAGCCAATTGGGATTAAAGTATTTACTGGAACTAACTTCCGGATGATAACTCTGTATAGTGAATACTTTGCGGTCATGGCACATAATTGAACGCATGGATTTCCCATTTCCATGCGTTTTTTTATTCTCCTAAAAATCAACACCATTCAAGAGAAAGACTTCGATTTCTATAAAAAGGTACTTTCCGCCTAATCTGTTAATTATATAAATTAATAATTAATCAGAAACTCCTAGTATTATTTCCCTAATTATCAGAATTCACTTAATATTTACATTGGATTTACAGTCTATTAATCTCTCGTATAAAAACAAAACCTATAATTAAAGCCGTTAAATAAATAATCAGGAGGCTTTAACAATGGGATCTAAGAAAAAGAAAGCAAAAAAGGCACTTCCGTTAATCGCTACAACAGTGCTTGCCACTACGGCTTTAACAACCCAGCCCTTTCTTAATAGTGGACAGGAGAAAAAGGTAGAAGCACAGGAAGTTTCAGCAGAAGAAGTAAAACAGAATACCGCAACCTGGCTTGCTGGGGATCATCATATCCATAGCGAATGGAGTGTTGGCTGGGACAACTCAACAAATCCTCCAACCCCAATAAAAGCTGGAGATGCTATTTATCCAATTGTGGAAAATGCGCAAAAAGCAAGAGAGTATGGACTTGATTGGACAATGACAACAGATCACGGAGGACCTAACCACTCTAAAGTGAACTTAGAGCAGGCATATCCTGATCTATTAAAATCTCGCGAAGAGGTTCCAGAGGTGCTTCAATTCTTTGGAATGGAGTTTGATACACCTGCTGCTGACCATAGTACTTTAATGATTCCTAAAGGGGAGAATGAATCCCAAATTCTTTATGGGATTGAAAGCAAGTTTAGTAAACGTGAACCATATCCAAACGATGGAAGCAGAGATACTGAATCCACGATGATTGAGGCCCTTAATTATATGCTGCAATTGGATGATGATGAACAACCAATACATATCGCTCATCACCCTTCCCGTTCAGCCAAAGGCGACGGTGAGTGGGGACAAGATACACCCGAAGAATTCCGTAATTGGAACGATTTAGCACCAAATATCTCCATTGGGATGGAAGGTGCACCTGGTCACCAGGCAGCCGCTATCAACCCTGATGGTTCTATAGACGAAAAGGGTGCCCGCGGGTCCTATGGAAATTATCCAACCATGGGCGGATTTGATCAGATGGCAGCAAAAGTGGGCGGTCTTTGGGATTCCATGCTTGGTGAAGGAAGACACTGGTGGATTACCGCTACATCTGACTCTCATGTGAACTGGCGTGACGGCGGAAGTGACTTCTGGCCTGGAGAATATTCGAAGACGTATGTAAAAGCCGAAAAGGACTATGACGCTATTATGGACAGCCTGCGTAAGGGAAATGTATTCGTTACAACAGGTGATCTTATTTCCGAGCTTGATGTAAAAGTTCAAGCTGGCGGAAAATCGCCATGGTTTGCTAAATCCAAAGGGAATTCAGCCACAATCGGAGAAACCTTAACTATCCCTGGTAAATCCAAAGATGTTACAGTGACGATTCGCCTAAAAGATCCAAAGGCTGCTAATGCCAATGGGGATACGCCAGAAGTGAAGCGTGTTGACCTTATTATGGGAGAAGTGACTGGTGCTGTTGAAGATCGCTCAACTGCAACGAACCCAACAACTAAAGTGGTGGAACGTTTTACAGAAAAAGATTGGAAGCGAGACGGGGAATACATTGTTATTACTCATACATTGAAAAATGTAGATAAAGACAGCTATATCCGTTTGCGCGGAACAAACACCGATCAATTAGAACCAGCTGTTGACCCCCGCGGTGAAGATCCGTGGACAGACCTTTGGTTTTATTCTAATCCTGTCTTCATGAAGACTTCCAAGTAATTTTTTTCTGGTTTTAATAAAGGCGAGGAAAACAGGAGTCCTCGCCTTTCCTACTTTCTTACAGCCAGAAAGTAGCTATAGAATAACAGGAGTTGAGTTTATGAAAAAGCTAATCTTGATCATGGGTCTTTTGATTTCTATTACCGCTGCATTCCAGATTCCCTCTGCCTATGCTCATACCAATAATAGTGAAGGCTACTCCCTTATTGAGGTGAAAGGGGATCTTCTTGAGTATGAATTGAAAGTTGACCTCACAGAGCTCGGGGAATCCATTAATAAAGAAATGGATGAACAACAGCTTTTTGACACAGAAGTCGTTCAAGATTATATTCATTCACATATTGATCTATTTGCCGACAGTGTGAAATTAGAAGGAACGATTGAAACATCGGATGTTGAAACCATTAACGGCCGGCTGTTTGCGGTCATGGACCTTACCTACAAGCTTGATCATAAACCTGAGAAGCTAGTCTTAAATTATCATATGTTTCTAGATGATACCGATCCAAGCCACGCCAATTATGCGACTGTTAAGTTGGATGGAGAACAACAGGAAGCTGTCCTTTCATACGAATCAAGAGAGCTTGAAATAGGCGAGGTAAGCTTCATCAAAAATATCACGCAGTTTTTTATCCTTGGCTTAGAGCATATCTTTACAGGCTATGATCATATTTTGTTTATAATTAGCTTATTGTTTGGGGCAAAGACCGTTAAAAATATTTTTTCATTGGTCACAGCATTTACCATTGCCCATAGTGTCACCTTGGTACTTGCTACATTGGATATTGTTCAACTGCCTGGCAGGTTTGTTGAGTCTGCCATTGCTTTAAGCATCATATACGTCGCACTTATTAATATTTTTAACCCGGACTCTAAACATCAGCCATGGCTTGCTTTTGCCTTTGGACTGATCCACGGATTTGGTTTTGCAGGAATTCTAGCGGAAATGCGGCTGGATGGAAGTCATCTCGCTTCTTCACTATTATCGTTCAATATTGGCATTGAAATGGGGCAGCTGATTATTGTCTCGGCAGCATTCCCTATCCTCCTATGGTTAAAGAAATTAACTTTTAAACCAGTCAAATGGGTGATACCGGGAACATCGGTCGCAATATTTGCGTTCGGACTCGTTTGGTTTATTGAAAGAGCTTTTTAGTATTAGGAAACTCAATAAAGTATTGGATGCCACGGGACAAGTACTTTATCTTGGCAATGTTTCGAAAACGCTGAGTCTTGGGTTACGGATTGGTTTCAGATCGCTATAATTGGACAAGATTGAGTGTATAAGATCGTTATTTTCTTGTAAGGAGTGGAAGAGTTTGATTAGCAGAGTCGGGCAAATTATGCTGTATGTCAATAATCAAGATGAGGCAGTGAAGTTTTGGACAGAAAAATTAGGCTTTACCGTAGTATCTGAAGAAAATAACGGGCAAGGAATGAGATGGATTGAAGTGGCTCCGAAAGAGGAGGCGGAAACAAGCCTTATTCTGCACAATAAAGAATTTGTAGCTAAAATGTCCTCAGGAGTCAATCTCGGCACACCTTCTCTAATGTTTTTCACCGATAAACTTGACCAATTACATAGCGATTTGAAAGACAAACAAGTCAAAGTGGGGGACATGGTATATATGCCATCCGGCAAAGTGTTTAACTTTGCCGATCAGGAAGAGAATTACTTTGCGGTAATGGAAAGATCATAAGAACGCGTGGATTTCCTCTATCCATGTGTTTTTCTATTACTCTAAAAAACGATTTCTAATCTCCGGCGACGGCAGCATGCAGCTGTCCTTTTTCCCAAACCATCTGTACCTGTTTTTCGCTACAATATCATAGACATAATCCCGCACTGGCTTAGGGATAACTAACAGGCAAGAGAAAAGTTTCCATCCGCCTTGAAGGCTTTGGCAGATCTTCAAAGCCGCCGAAGATTTGCAGTAATAGGTATGATCTTTTATCAGAATCAAGCTGTCCAGGTCAGCTGGGACGCGGTAATTCTTCAGCAGCTCTTTTCCGGCATCACTCTGCATCGAGGCAAATTTAAACACAGCCTTCGGATCTCTCTTGATGATGAATTGAACGCTGGTGCTGCAAAAATTGCACTCGCCATCGAAAAGAACAATGTTGTTCATTAGGGGATCCCTCATTTATAGGCATTTTAATATTGTTTTTCTTATTTTATCATCTTTTCCTCAAGTAACCGTTGTTTCTCGTCCAGGTTAAATCTGCCCGGCGTCCAGCTTGGAAGCACACCATAACCGCCAATAATTTCATTTTCCGATTCGAATATGATGGCCTTCAGCCGTTTCCCCCCTGCATCTTGTTCCTTTAGCTCATACGTATATTCCGTAACGGTTTCTCCTAAATATCCATCAAAAAAGGTAATGCCGCTTGCCTCAAAATTGCTCAGTATTTCGTTAGGAATCTCTAATGTATAGGTTTCAGCCTCAATGGCCTTTTTGATTTCCCATCCTTTGTCTGATAGATATTGTTTATGCGGTTTATTCAGGTTTTCTTGGCCGCATCCCGAAATCAGCAATAATCCAGCTAGCAGAAATAACCTTTTTATATCAGCTCACATCCTGACATTAATTCTTTTAATTCTAGCAAGCTATCAATTCTCATATCTGCCTGTGCAAGCTCCTCTTCCTGGGCGAAGTCGAACGCACAGCCGATGGCGGTTAAGCTGTTTCCCTTAGCCGCAAGTATATCGGATAATCTGTCGCCAATGACAGCGCCTTTTTTGATGCTGTATTTTTCTGCGATCATCCGGACAAGATCCGCTTTATTTTGCGATTGGATGTGCTCGATGCTGAACGTTTCTGTCACCCAGGCACCCAGCTGATACTGTTTGACAATCGCCTGTAAATATTCAACTTGCCCGTTGCTGGCGATATAGATGGAGTGGCCTTGATCGGTTAAATAGCTAAAAACCTCCTTCACGTGGGGGTAAAGGGCGCCATTGCCCGCTTTAATATTGGCAATTAGTTTCTCGTGAAACAATTTGTTGGCCAGCTCGCGAATATCGTGTGAATGCTCCGGCAATAAAGTTTCCCATACAACCGGCAGCGGTACACCCATAATTTCGCGGTATTTGGCAATCGGGGTTTCTTTTTCCCAAAGCCCGAGAGTTTTCAAATGATTGAAGGTTTCTTCGAGAGACTTTTCCAGGATGGTATCCGTCTGAAATAACGTGCCATCCATATCGAAAATTAGTGATAATGACATGCTTAATCTCCTTTTAAGCTGGTTTTATATACACTTATCCAATAATCCTCTTCCGGAAAATCACCCAAATACTCTAAGCGATTCCGTGAATAGAATGCCTTCAGCTTTTCATTTCCTGCCCAGCAGTCTAAGTACATGGCTGTATTAGATTTCTTTGCCAGACTACAGGCGAAATCTATAATGAGGCGGCCAAGGCTTTTTCCCTGATGCGCTGGCAAAAGAGCAATTTGCGATAGGTACAAGCTATTTGCCTCAACAGTCAGCCCATTGATATGACTGATCTCTTTTATGCAGAACGTTCCTATGACCTTTCTCCCGTCTGCTAAAGTATAAGCCTCGTTATTCTGGATTTGATCGCGCACTTTCTTGTCATCCCAGGGATACTCCCATTGGTTGATTCCTTTTTCAAGCAGTGCTAAAGTGACTTCATTTAGAATGGCTGTGACCTCATGCAGGTTTTCAAGATTCGCCGAACAAATTTGAATGTCCATGTTCGTGTTTACCTCACATTAAATTTCCTATCCCACACTATCTATGCGATTAGAATGTTTTTTAGGTTCTTCAGGGCTAAGCGCGTCCATCTGTTATTTATTTCAATCTGTTTCACTCCTTTTCCTTCCAGAATATCTCATCCAAAATTTCTATTACATCCAATCTTAAAGCGATTTTTTCAAAAACATTTCTAGAAATAAAAAGCCGGTTCCTTAAAGGAACCGGCTAATCTATTAACTAACTTGCGGCAGGGGCTTTTTCTTTATCCAGGATTGAGCAACCCAGCGTCTTATGGCAAAAATACCGCGAATCCATTCATCAAGCCCCTGTGCCAGCCACACTCCTAATAGTCCCATACCAAGGGTAATACCGAAAAGATAACTAAAGAGAACAGCCACTCCCCACATGCAGATCATTCCGATAACAACGGGAAATTTCACATCTCCTACTGATTTTAGCGAGCCCATAAGAACGATATTCATGGCTCTGCCTGGTTCAATAAAGACGATAGCCCATAGAACGGGAAGAGCAACAGCCATAATTGCCGGATCATTTGTAAAGACGGTTAAAACGGGCTTACCAATTAGCGCAATAGCAAGGGAAACAGCAGCTGAAGCAAGCATCGCAATTTTTAGCGTTTTCAGGCCGCGTTTTAGTGCCCGATCATATTGTCTAGCACCGATATACCGTGCAACCAAAAGCTGCGTCCCTTGAGCAATGGCCATTGTAAACAAGAAGCAAAGCATTGATATGTTAAAAATATACATACGTGCGGCTAATGATTCATCTCCAATAAAGGCAATAAAGCCTGTAATAGCCACTTGTGAAAACTGGTAAGAAAGGTTTTCTCCCGCAGATGGAACGCCAATCGAAAGCAGGCTTTTCACATCGGATTTATTAATAGTCAGTACATCTTTAAAATACAGCCTTAAATAGAGCCTTTTAAAAACAAAATAAAAGAGAGCAATAATAATGAAGACTCGGGCCACGATGATGGAATAGGAAACGCCCGTAACTCCTGTAATAGGGAGCCCGAACCAGCCTTTAATGGCAATGAAGAAACCTGTAATACTAATGACATTCATGATAACAGTAACAATCATGGTTTCCTTTGTATGGCCATAGCTCCGCAAAACAGCACTTAAAGCTAAAGAGATGGCTTCAAGGAAAAGGGATACACCTGTAATCGTAAGATAAGTGTAAGCAAAGTCATAAATCTCACCGCTAAGTCCATAGTACTTTAGGAATATCCCGCTAAAGGAAACAACAATGACAGTCATGATAATGCCAATCCAAAAATTAACCCCAAACGCTGACCTTGCAAGTCTCCGTGCCTTATCCAACCGGTTAGCTCCTAAATTTTGCCCAATAAGAATCGTGGCTCCGATGGCAGTAACGTTAAATACTAGAATAAATATATTAATAATTTGGTTGGCTACACCTACTCCAGCTACCGCATGATCTGAATAGCTGCTCAGAACTAAAGTAGCAACAATCCCCATGCTCATATGAAGGGATATTTCAATAAAAAGGGGCCATGTGATGCTAAAGAGTGATTGGTTTTGAAAATCCTTATTTTCTTTGATCAAGCTTCTTCTCCTACTCTATAAAAAATATCAAGAAGAATACTATAACTCCAATTCATTTAAATGGGAATGGGTAACATCTCGCTTTTCGGCTTCTCCCTTTTAAAAACAATGAAAAATTATTTACACAGCATCCTATATAAGGAATGCCGGGATTTTCATTGCTGTGTCTCCCTTTTCAGCAAATGCTGTTACTTTTTATACCTGATAAAAGGTCTTTGCATTTCTTAATAGATTATCAGTCACTTCGGTTACTGATAGATTCTTAATTTTCGCGATCCGATCGATTGATTTTTTCATCATGCGAGGGTGCGTTCGTTTCTCTAAAAAAGGGCCTGCAAACGGCCACGGTCCGTCAGTTTCAATCATCATTTGCTCTAACGGATAGGCATGGGCCAGCTTCTGAATCTTTTCTCTGTAGACGACCTCGGGGGTGACCGAGATATAATAGCCGTTTTCCGCCATTCTCGCCATCGTTTTTTCATCGCCTTTAAACCAGTGAAAATGCGCTTTTGCCATTGAATGCTTTTCTAATAAATCACAGACAACAGGGGCATCCTCAAAGACGGCATGCAGAGCAATCGGTTTATCCCACTTTTTTGCTAGTTTTATGAACGTCTCGAGCAATTCCAAGTACCGGCCGTATTGAAGGCTGGGTACATTGTGTTCCTTTCTCAGGTAGTAGGGGAGGCCGACTTCTCCAACTGCAATCATGTCGGTTGAGTGCTGCGACATCCAATCAATCAAGCTAATCAATTCATTCTCTGTTGGCAACGTTTGCTCCGGATGAAAGCCAAACGCAGGCTTTACCTTTGGACAGGTTTTCGATAATGCCAGATTTCTTTGACAGGACGCCAGATTATTCGAAACCGACACTACAGCCTCAATCCAGTCTGAACCTTCAAGCATGCTTTCGATTTCGTGATCCTCATATTGATCTAAATGGATATGCGCATCGATGATTTTCATAAATTCAGCTCCATCCGTTTTAATCCGTGACACATCTTTGATAATCCATATGTTATCATCCTAGAATGTTAATATTAAGCCCTAATTTTCTCTTCACTAAATCGATGAAAGAAAGAACCCCGTCCATTTTGGCGAGAAAAAGAAAAACCACATAAAGTGGTTTTTAATCGCGCATGGCTCCTGCCTCCCGGGAAGTCATGGCCCCTTCACCCTGGCTTATATCTCTTTGGATTTCCTGTTTTACCTTTTGTGGGTCAGTACCGGATATTCCAGGTTTCGTGCTGGAGCCTGTATTCTGTTTAGCTTGCTGATCTTGCTGCATACTCGGGCCTCCTTATTCGTTGTTGATCAATCTTATTATTTACAAAAAAACTGGCGGTATGCCCCGAAGATGAGGCGTACTTAAATACACAACAGCAAAAATATAATAAAAAACAATAACTATTTATTGAAAAACAATAAATTTTACATTAAAATCAAATTGAAAACAGGAAATGAGGTGCTTATATGAAACGAGGGTCAACACTCTTTCTAAAGATAGCAGTTATTCTGATCGGACTTCCGATTCTTGCATTGTGCATATATTTGCTTCCTCAGATAGGGATTGAAGCTTTTGAGCAAGCAAAAAAGGGAGCAGATCTGGCTTATGTAGTATTTGCCATTTTACTTGTGATGTATGTATCAGCGATACCGTTTTACATGGCCTTGTACCAGGCATTAAAACTTTTAAGCTATATTGACAAGAACCAGGCTTTCTCTGAATTGTCGGTAAGAGCTCTAAAGACGATAAAAAGATGTGCGATCGCAATCAGCAGCCTGTATGTGGTGGGCCTTCCATTTGTGTTTATTGTTGCGGAGTGGGATGACGCACCGGGTCTTGTTTTAATCGGAATGGTCATTATTGGTGCTTCCATGGTTATTGCAGTCTTTGCTGCTGTTCTCCAAAGACTTTTACAAGAAGCGATTGATATAAAATCAGAAAATGATTTAACGGTCTGAGGTGAATAAGATGGCAATTGTAATCAACATTGATGTGATGCTGGCTAAAAGGAAAATGAGCGTAACTGAGCTTTCAGAGAGGGTTGGAATCACGATGGCAAACCTTTCGATATTGAAAAATGGGAAGGCAAAAGCAATTCGCTTTTCCACCTTAGAGGCCATTTGCAAGGCGCTTGATTGCCAGCCCGGCGATATATTAGAATACCGCAGCGATGAATAAGAAGGGACATGGGGACAGGCACGCTGTCCCAGTAAGGAGGGACAATTCATGAGAGCAGTAAAGCAACTCGTTTGTTTTGGCTGGGAGCAAGCCTTGTCGTGTCTGTTTCCGGTCGTGATCTTTGCCTCTTTGGCTGTTACAAAGTTCTTGCCTCTTCCCTTCCTGCCGCGGTATGACTGGTTGCTCATCATCTGCCTTCTGATGCAGTGGGGGATGGTGCGTGCAGGACTTGAAACGCGGGATGAACTGAAGGTGATCACCTTGTTTCACCTGATTGGCCTTGCTCTTGAACTTTTCAAGGTACATATGGGCTCCTGGTTTTATCCCGAGGAAGGCTATTGCAAAATTTTCGGCGTGCCATTATATAGCGGATTCATGTACGCAAGCGTAGCGAGTTATCTTTGCCAGGCGTGGAGAAGGCTTGGGGTTGAATTAGTTAAGTGGCCGCCGTTTTGGGCCGTTGTCCCTCTTGCAGCTGCGATTTATTTGAATTTTTTCACCCACCATTACTGGATCGATGTCCGCTGGTGGCTCTCTGGACTTGTTATCATTGTCTTTTGGCAATCATGGGTGACATACAAAGTGAACGGAACGCGCTACCGCATGCCTCTTGCCCTTTCTTTTGTGCTCATCGGATTTTTTATATGGATAGCTGAAAATATTGCCACGTTCTTTGGAGCCTGGGAATATCCAAACCAAGCCGAGGCATGGAGCCTTGTTCATCTGGGAAAGGTCAGTTCATGGCTGTTACTGGTGATTGTCAGCTTTCTGATTGTAGCGACGTTAAAGCAGGTAAAAGGGGGGAATTTTCCGAGGATCGGTGCTGGTCAAGTGGATCGCAAATACATTTAGAAAAATCCCAATTTCTCAGAGACCAGAGAAATTGGGATTTTTATTTTTTATGCGCTTAAACCGTTACTCGTAGCTATTTTCGTATATATCAAAGAACTTTGAAATATGGACGCCTTGCTTCTGAATCTTTTCATCTGTGGTGGTTATCTGCCATCCATACGTTTTATAGTCCTGGTAATTATCATGGCTGACAGCTTCAAGATCAAATTCAGCAGCTGTGGCTTCAAAACCTGCCTCAAAGTCTATTTTTGCCTGTTTTAGCGCTTTTTTCGGATTTTTAAAAACAGGCAATCCGCTGGTGTTAGCCCCGATTTCATAGGCTTCGTCCCAGCTGAAATCCACACTTAATTGTCTCGTATCATATTCACCTGTCACCTCGCCCGGGGACGGGCCGCTGCAAGCTGCAAGCAAGGCAACGAGAAAAATCATGGCTAAAATTTTCATATTACCCTCCTTCACTTAATTTAACGAAAAACAAAGAAAGAGGGTTTCAGGAAAAAATAGAAATGAATACTTCTTAAGGTATAATTAACATAAATATCCATTAAAAAGAGGAAAAAGGGTGAGCTGATGAGGAACATCCGCCTATACGCCATGGCGGCAATGCTTTTGTTTGCGCTAAGTGCCTGTGATAACGGTTCAAGCTCAAAGACCGGCACCATTTCTGATGCAGAGCTGACTGAAAGAGAGAAAGCCATTCTTGAAGCTACGGCGAACCAATCGTTTGTCTTCGATTTCAATGCCGGTGATGAATATAAGGAACTTGCTGTCTGGGTGGAAAAATATGAATCTGGCAAGCTAGTGGGTGAGGTCAACCATATCTCAATGGAGCTCAAAAACAAGGGCACCATTATTTTCGCCACGTCAAATACGGCCGAGGAAAGCGATCAGGCGATTTTCACCGTCAGCATCAGCAGCGGCGGCAGTACAGGGTCAAGCTGGAATGCAGAAACGGTTCCGAATGAACATTTAGGGGCCCTCTGGGGAAGCAATCATGTAGGTGAGATTTCTGCTGGAAAGAAGCTGGTTTTGGCCAGTATCCTTTACTCGGACAGTGAGGATGGGATCAGCACTCTGTCGACCGGTTTTAATCATGATATGGAAAGCCATATGGATGAGCTGAAAAACTATGATGTCGTTTATTTGCTTCGAAGTGAATTTAAGTAAATGGTTTTTTGCATCATGGCCATCTCTTTTCCAGGTGCGATGGTAATTTACTTAAAAGTCCTTTAATGGCTATGAGCAGTGTGATAATCTTAAAAATACAAACTATTAATTATTGTTAAAAAATTATGGGGGACCTTCAATGAAGCCAAAAGTGATTGTTTATAAAAAAGTCGATAAAAAAGTCGTGGATTTTCTGCAGGAAACCTTGGATGTCATTTATTTTGAGAAATTAGATTCACAAACGTACCCTGTATTTCTTGATGAACTGAAAGATGCTCAAGGACTGCTGGGATCCCACCTGAAAATCGATCAGGAATTGTTAGAACATGCCCCTCATTTAAAAATTGTGTGCAATACATCTGTTGGCTATGACAATCTTGATTTATCCTCGTTGGCTGAACATGGAGTCATGGCTACGAATACGCCGGATGTTTTGAACGACACCGTGGCAGATACGATGATGGGATTGATACTGTCTACTGCAAGAAGGATTCCTGAGTTAGATCATTGGGTAAAAACCGGGCAATGGGAATCAACCCTCGAAGAAAAATGGTTTGGCGTCAATGTACACCATAAAGTACTAGGGATCATTGGCATGGGAAGAGTTGGGGCAGCGATAGCCAAAAGAGCTCACTTTGGGTTTGATATGGACATTTTGTATCACAACCGTTCGCGGAATGAGGAAGCAGAACAGAAATACAATGCAACCTATTGTACATTGGATGATCTTTTAAAACAGTCGGATTTTGTTTGTTTAATGACGCCTTTAACTCCCGAGACTGAAAAATTAATGGGGAAAAGGGAGTTTGTGCTCATGAAGAAGACAGCCATTTTTATTAATGGCTCAAGAGGAAAAACAGTTGACGAACAAGCCTTAATTCAGGCACTTGAAACAAAGGAGATTCTTGGCGCGGGGCTTGATGTGTTTGTTAAGGAACCGATTGAGAAGGATCATCCGCTGCTTACGATGAATAATGTGGTGACACTGCCCCATATCGGTTCGGCCACCTATGAAACCAGGTTTCAGATGGATATGCTGGGTGCGGTTAACTTAGCAGCTGGACTAAAGGGAGACGTACCGCCAAACTTAATAAAAGTAAAGTAAATGATTGGATAGAAGACTTGGAAAAACGGGGCTGTCCAGAAAGTAAGTTTCGATTAACTTTCTGGATCCCCCTTTTTTTATTTCTGGCTCTTTGAAATTTGGCC